>JBCCLQ010000115.1:0-5914 GCA_039026795.1 Pseudomonadota bacterium | reverse complement strand
TTGAAGGCTTAGATGTAAAAATTTGCCGCGCCTGTTTCAGGTTTTGAAAAAACCACAAATCTACTGCGTCAAACAAGCTTGAAAGTTGAACAACACTTCTATGCGCTTGTTTTCCTTGTATCTTCATGGTTTTTTCAAAACAGAATATCATCATATTTATACGTCCTGACCCTGAGTTAAATGCGTTTATAGAGGGTGTTTGTCAAGTTCACATCCCCTATATGTTAGTGTTAGACTATTGATTATGCACACCGAAGATAACAATCATCGTCGAAATTTGATCAAACGGCTTGGCATATTGCGGGCGCTGGCGCGTGTTGTCATGGTGTTTGAGGCGTTTTTATCCGCATTTTGGCAACCGATTGTTTGGGTCTTGCTATTCGTAGGATTATGGCTGCTGGATATCCCATCCATTTTAGGCAGCTATGGGCGTGAAATATCGCTGTTGTTGTTTGTCGGCGGTTTGGTGGCTTTGATTTACCGCAATATTGATCAATTCCACATCCCGAGTTCGAGCAAGATTAACCGTCGGCTGGAAGAAGATAATGCGCTGAAGCACCGCCCCATTAGTGTTTTGAATGACACCCTCGCCAACCCAGAAAAAGACAGCACGCTCACGCTGTGGCAATCAGGAAAACAAAAAGCGTTAGAACGTTTAAAAAAACTACAACCCAGTGTACCGCGTGCAGTTGTTGCACCGAAAGACCCCTATGCCCTGAGAATAGGTGTGATCATATTATGTGTCGGTGCGTTTGTCATTGCAGGCAACACCTGGCAACAGCGCTTACAAGCCGGTTTATTCCCGTTCGGATTTACATTACCCGGATATGGGCTGGACGGTGCGACGCTGACCATCACGCCTCCAGATTACACACGCCAGTCCATCACAGCGATCAAAGGTGTCAATAAAGACGAACCCATTAGCATTCCACAAGGCTCGGAATTAAAAGCACAAGTGCATGGCGGTTTGGGATTACCCAAATTGTTTGTGGGTGAACGCGAAGAAGAGTTCGTCAAAATCGACCGCAGTAATTATGGAGCCATCACCACAATCACGGATGGCGATGCCTTAAAAATCAAACAATTTTGGATTACACGGCTGAGCTGGCCTTACACATTCGTTCCAGACACTGCACCGACTCTGCTGCAAAACGGTGAATATGAAGTCACGGAATATGCGACTTTACGTTTCAATTTCACCATGCGCGATGATTACGGTGTTCGGGATTTGCATATGCGTATGGAGCTTGACCCGGTTGTCGAAGAAGCTCCTCTCGGTGAACCGGTAGAAGATACGCGCGCGGTTATGTCACCGCCTGATCAGGATTTGGAGATTAATCCGACCTATGATCTGACATCGCATGTCTGGGCCGGATTGCCGGCAATTATACGCTTTACAGCCGAAGATGATTTGGGACAAATCAGCGAGCTGGAAACCAAGATTGTGTTGCCTGAGCGAGAATTTCAGCACCCTGTTGCAAAGAAGCTGATCGAACATCGTAAAACGCTCGCTTGGGATTATGCCGCGCCGCCTGAAGAGATCAGGGATTCATTGATTGATATCATCAATGATGCTGAAAGCTATGATTACGAGATCATTGTCTTCCTATCCTTACGCACGGCTGTTGGACGTTTGCAATATAGTGCGGGTAGCGAAGATACGACCAAGGCCCTCATTGATCTGTTCTGGAATGTAGCCATTCATTTGGAAGATGGCGATTTGAATATGGCGCGTGAACGACTGTTACAGGCGCAACGTGAATTGGAACAAGCCCTGAGCGATCCAAATACAAGCGATGCGGAAAAGGCGCAACTCGTTGAACAATTGAAGCAAGCTTTGGCCGAATATTTCCGTGAGTTGGGACGTGAAATGCAAAAACAAATGGCGGAGAGCGAAAACGCACCACTGATTTCGCCCGAGATGCTGAGCCAGATGTTACAGCCCGAAGATTTGGCGCGTTTTTTTGATCAACTGGAATCCGAAGCGCTCAGCGGTGATCCGGATGCTGCGCGTGAATTGCTCTCTCAACTCAGCCGTCTGATGGACATGCTGGATCCATCCATGCAAATGGCGATGCCCATGGATATGCAAATGATGTCCGAAGGTGTCAGCGAATTACAGGAATTGGTGCGCAGGCAGGAAGAACTGCTCGATCAAACCCGTGCGCAAAGTGATTTAATGGGACAAGAATTTGATTATGGGGACTTACTTCCCAATGATCCGAACAGCCCGTTTGATTTTGAAGGTTTGCCCCCCGCCCCGCAAACAACACCGCAAAGCACGCCGAATTCGCAAGTTGATACGTCACTGAATAAGGTGGAACAAGATGCCTTACGATATGTTTTGGGGCAGTTGATGCTGGAAGCTGACCGCGTTCTGGGAGAAATTCCTGAAAATATGGGCTTGGCTGAGCGTGAGATGCTGGGATCATCCGAAAATCTGGGAACCAACCGCCCTGACCTGGCCATTCCACATCAGGAACGTGCAATTGAGTATTTACGCGAAGCCATGCAGGACCTATCCCAGCAAATGATGGCGCGTATGGAGCAGCTCACCGGTATGACATTCGGCCAAGCACAAACTGACCCGCTAGGCCGCCGCACAGGACAAGGTGAGGACGGTAACAATTGGTTTAGCGGATCAGAAGTCCAAATCCCGGATGAAGCCGAACGCAAACGCGTCGAAGAGATATTAAAAGAGTTGCGCAAAAAATCAGGTGAATTCAATCGCCCCGACGAAGAACTGGACTATTTCAGACGTTTATTGAAGCAGTTTTAATTCGCTTCGCCTTCACTTTGGTCTTCATCCGCGCTAGGTTCCGTTTCATCCATGCCCTCTTCCTCGGCCATGTCTTCGGATTGTGCGTTTTCAGGCATGCGAGACAGGAACATGACGCTGGCATTTGTGACATCAAGCCCTGCCAATTCATATTCCATGTCAAAGGGGATAGCAGATTCTGCGTCGATAGATTGCGTTCCAGGGTCAATAATCCAGCTGGCGGCTGTCTCCCCGCTGTCGGTTTGTAAAGATGCCAGGATCGGCGGCAAGGTTATGGATTCAGATTTTAAGTTAATGACTGTGCCCGAGAGTTTTAAAATGGTCTGTCCCGATTGCAGTTCGGTTTTGGCGTTTACGCGGTCAAAGATCAACCCTTCGCCTGCATAGGCGATATCCGCGCCGAATGTTTCATAAATAACAGCAGATGGTGGCCATGCAGAGACAACTGTATCCTTCATTAACGCCAAAATACCGATCAAAAGAAAAAAGATCGCTGCGGCAGCACCATACCCCGCGGCCATATCAATCCAACTCGGGAGATTGGCGGGTATGCGAGATTTGCTCTCTTCATCATCCTCTTCTTCAGGAATGGGTTTGACGGCCTCAGGGATGGCGTCGAAATCCTCATCATCCTCTTCGTCAATTTTCGTAACTTCGTCGGCAATATTTTCAAGAACCTTTTCGAAATCCGGTTCTGGTTCAGGAAGCGCGGCCTGCTCGAGCTCCTCTTCAACGATCTGCTCAGGATCAGGCCCGTCAAAGTCGAGATCCGGCATTTCATCCTGATACGTATGGGTTTTCTTTTTCTTCGGGCCGTCCTGAAACCATTGATGCCCGCAATTCGCGCATTTGACCGTGCGCCCTTCATCCCCAATGGATGAACCGGCAACAACATATCGTGTGGAACACTCAGGACAAATAATGATCATGGATGGATGCGGCTTCTCAAGGTCACTGTATTTTTGTATGAATAAGTGTAATGGCCTGCGAGTCAAAAACCAAATAATTTTGCGTGGAATTAAAATTATGACAAAATTTTTATGCGTTATCCTTTCCATAGTTGCTTTTATGCCGATTGCGCGCGCGGAAAATCCTGCATGTGTTGCGAGCGATAAGCCGTGTCTGATGAAGCAATTGGAAGCCACAGCAGCGACAATCGAGAATGAAAAATGGAAGGACAAGACATATCGGGAATTGGCGAAGTCATACACCTATGAAGGGATGGAAGAGGATGCCATTCGCTTGATTACCAAAGTGCAAAATGCTGATACCAAAGCCATGACCATTCGCGGAATTGGTTTTGCGGCAGCTGATAGCAAATGGAGCGATAAAGCGCGTTATGATGCGTTGTTTGAAAAACTGCATACAGAAGCGGCGAAGATAGATCACGCCCCGTCGCATGGTATCGCACTGACTTACATTGCCATGGCGCAGGCCTTTGCCGGCGATGATGCGGGCGCCACCGAAACAGCCAAAGGTATGACGAATGACGCCTTACGTCATAAAGCCTTTGGTGAAAGCGCGGAAATCCAAGCTGAACGAGGCGATTTCGACGCTGCCATGGCCAGCATCGCGCATATTGATAGCCTGCCGTTTCGGAATAAGGCGCATCGCATTATTTCAAAGATTTTTGTACAAAAAGACATGATCGATGAAGCCTATGATGCAGCCATGAAGATTGATAATGCATACATGCAGGCCGAAGCCGTACAATTCATTTTGAATGCCGATAACCCGGAAGAGAATGCGGGTCAGTAAATGATTAAATTTGAACATGTGGGTTTGCGATATGGGATCGGCCCTGAAATTCTCACTGATGTGGATTTTCAGTTAGAACCTGGATCATTCCATTTTCTAACGGGCCCCAGTGGCGCCGGTAAAACATCGCTGATGTCATTGATGTATTTAGGGATGAAGCCCACTCGCGGGCTTGTGACCATGTTCGGGCAGAATACAGGGCAGATGAACCGCGACCAATTGGCCGGTATTCGCCAGCGCATTGGTGTCGTGTTTCAGGATTTCAGGCTACTGAACCACATGTCTGCCTTTGATAACGTGGCCCTCCCCCTGCGTATTCAAGGTAAAAGCGAAAAAGAGATCAAAAACAATGTCGACGAGTTGTTGGAATGGGTCGGGTTGGGCGAGCACAAACATGTTTTACCCAACACCATGTCCGGTGGGCAGCAACAACGGATTGCAATAGCGCGTGCTGTGATTACACGCCCGCGTTTGTTATTGGCCGATGAACCGACAGGAAATCTGGATGATGATATCGGGTTTCGATTGATGAATTTGTTTGATCAGCTCAACCGTATGGGCACAACAGTCGTGATTGCAACCCACAACACGCAGATTTTGCAAAAGTTCAAACACAATAAGTTGGTTTTGGCTGACGGCACATTGGCTGTTGAAAATGCCAAGAGCAAAATCTTGAAAAAACTGGAAGGTGTTTTTTAATGCTTCAGTTTTTTCAAAAAAGCGAAAAATTATTGGGCGTTGATCGTGGCAGGCGCAAATACGACCTACCGCTTGATAAGACCGAAGGTACAGGATTTCTAAAAGTCCTGATCCTGATGATGACAATTTTGGCTGTGATGGCCTTCGCTGTGTTTTTTGTGCTGTCCGATATCACCAAGCGCTGGACATCGGGTTTGGAAAACAAGGCCACGGTTGAAATTCCGGCGCAAGATACAGATGGAAACGCCATTGAACAAAGCGTTATTGAGACTTACTTAAAACAATCTTCTCAAATCCTGAAGCAAAAGCCGTATGTCGCGGAAGCCCAAATTATGGATGAAGCCGATATTCAAAAGCTTGTTGCGCCATGGCTGGGTGAAGATACAAACCTAACCGACATCCCCCTACCCGGCTTAATATCTGTATCCTTTCAAGCCGGCATGAGCGCGGACATGAATGCGTTGAAGCAAGAGTTGGAATCAATTAACCCTCTGATCCGTATCGACACGCATCAAAGCTGGTTGAATGATGTTTTGCGCTTTGCAGGCGCTTTGCAGTTCGGGTCTGTCCTCTTACTCAGCATTATCGGGGTTATTACATTTAGCGCCGTGGCCGGTGCCGTGAAATCCCGCATAGCTGTGCACAAGGATGAGGTGGAGTTGTTACATTTGATCGGCG
>JBCCLQ010000114.1:0-5987 GCA_039026795.1 Pseudomonadota bacterium | reverse complement strand
GGCGGTTTTGCGAAATACGCCATTCTGGCCGTCGCGATTGTCGCGGTGCTCGGTCAGTTTGGCGTGCAAACGGCGTCTCTGCTCGCCGTTCTCGGTGCTGCCGGTCTGGCGATTGGTTTAGCCTTACAAGGCACGCTGAGCAATGTCGCAGCAGGCGTAATGCTGCTGATCCTACGCCCGTTTAATGTCGGCGATTATATCGAGTTCGCAGGCAATGGCGGTACGATTAAAGCCGTTGGTTTATTTTCAACCGAACTAGCAACGCCCGATAATGTGGCCATATTCGCACCCAATAGCGCGATTTGGGCGGCGGAAGTTTACAACTATTCCAAACATCCGATCCGCAGACAGGACATCGCCGCAGGCGTCAGTTATAGCGATGATCTGGACAAAGCATTGAAAACCATAGAAAGCGTTTTGGACAAAAACGCCATGATTTTAAAAACTGACGGACAAAAACCCGAAGTCATGATTGAGAATATGGGTGAGTCATCCGTGGATATTAAAATCCGTTTCTGGACGAAGAGCGAAGATTACTGGGCTGCCAAATGGGAAGTTACCAAGTCCGTTAAAGAAGCATTGGATAAAGAAGGCTTAACCATTCCATTCCCAACCAGAACCGTTGAAGTGATTGGCGGCGATGACGACGCAGCAAAAGCGGCAGCTTAATAAAGTTTAACAATCTCGCCGTGACGCGTTTCACTATCTGCGGCGAGATTTAAGAATTCAGGCATAATCTCATCAGGCGTTGGAAGCGTCATAGGGTCTTCGCCTGGTGCAGCAGATGCACGCATATCAGTACGAACAGTGCCAGGTTCAACCATATTCACGCGCATGTTCGTGTTTTTTGTTTCATCTGCATATGTATTGACGAGTGTTTCGAGCGCAGCCTTACTGACACCATAACTTCCCCAATATGCACGTCCATGAGTAACGGAACTCCCTGTCGTGACAAAAATCGCACGCCCATTTTCAGATTTCTGAAGAAGCGGATCCAGCGTTCGGATAAGTCGAAAGTTTGCGTTGAGATTGACGTTTATAACATTATCCCATTCATCAGATTTCATGTGTGTTAATGGCGTCAATGTACCAAGTAGTCCCGCATTGCCTACAAAGATATCAAGTCCGCTAAAGCGTTCAAAAATCGTTGGTCCAATTTTGTCCAAATCTTCCAAATTTGTAAGATCAACAGGCATGAGAGTAGCCTTGCCGCTTTCGGAGCGAATGGTATCATCCACGTCTTCAAGACCTTTTTCTGAACGTGCAACGAGTATGACATGCGCGCCTGCCTTCGCATAAGCCTTGGCCACAGCTGCGCCGATACCGCGTGATGCGCCTGTTATCAATGCAATTTTTCCAGAAAGGTCGACAGGATCAGTCATTAAAAACTTTCGCTGACATCCACAAGTTCGTTGCTCACCCTGTTATTCTGCATGGCCTTTGCTTTATCGTTTCTGGCTTTTTTCAAATCATCCAGATAGGCTTCGTCCACGTCATTGGTCACATAGTTTCCGTCAAACACAGCGCAATCAAAGCGGCGAGACGGATCGGGTTTATCAGACGGCAATACCGCCTGCACCAGATCATCAAGATTTTGATAGATCAGCCAATCAGCGCCGATCTCTTTTTCAATTTCTTTTTCGGTTTTCTTATGCGCGGCCAGTTCGCTCTTTGCGGCCAAATCAATACCGTATACGTTCGGATGACGGATCGGCGGAGCGGCCGATGCAAAATAAACTTTCTGCGCCCCTGCTTGACGTGCCATATCGATGATCTGTTCTGACGTCGTACCACGTACAATTGAATCATCGACCAGCAAAACATTTTTACCAGAGAATTCCAGCGGGATCGGGTTTAGTTTTTGCCGCACGGATTTTTTACGTTCTTCCTGACCAGGCATAATAAAAGTACGGCCAATATAACGATTTTTCACAAAGCCTTCACGGAATTTAACGCCCAGATGAACGGCTAGTTCCATAGCCGCAGGACGACTGGACTCAGGAATTGGAATCACAACGTCAATGTCATGGTCGGGTCGTTCCGCCATGATTTTCTTGGCAAGATATTCACCCATGCGAACACGCGCTTTATAAACAGAACTGCCGTCAATGATGGAATCAGGGCGGGCAAAATACACATATTCGAAAATACAAGGTGTGTGTTGTTTGCTTCCTTCGAAAACATGACTGTGAAGATCACCGTTCTTATCAATATAAATCACTTCACCCGGCTTTAGATCACGAACAACTTCAAAACCGAGAGCATCGAGAGCAACGCTTTCCGATGCAATCATATATTCCATTTTTCCGTTTTTGGATTTTCGTTCGCCATAAATGAGTGGACGAATGCCATGCGGATCACGAAACGCAACAAGTCCATGACCCGAAATGACAGAAACAACTGTGTAGGCGCCATGACAACGATTATAAAGCGCATCAACGGCGGCAAAAATATCTGTTTTGTCGGGATCGATTTTATTCAGACGTTGGAGTTCGTGCGCGAAGACATTGAGTAAGACTTCCGAATCCGAGCTGGTGTTTACATGACGCAGATCCGAATTGAAAAGCTCTTCTGCGAGTTCCTTATGGTTCGTCAAATTTCCATTATGCGCCAGAACAATACCGTATGGTGAGTTCACGTAAAGCGGCTGGCTTTCTGCGCAGGACGCGCTACCAGCCGTTGGGTAACGCGTGTGGCCGATGCCGATATTACCTTCCAGATTGCGCATATGGCGCGTATGGAAGACATCACGTACGAGGCCGTTGCTTTTGCGTAAGAAAAACTTTCCGTTGTCTTCGGTTACGATACCGGCCGCATCTTGTCCGCGGTGCTGTAAAACCGTAAGAGCATCATAGAGATCCTGATTGACAGGTGTATCTGCAAAAAGCCCGACTATGCCGCACATGTGATGCCTCGCTTAATCATTGTACCGTGGTTCCTGAAATAATTTATCCATGTCATCGCGTTGATCGTCTTGATATCCCTCTTCGGGCGTTTGTGCGGGAGCGCTTTGCTCTTCACCACCTTGTCGTTTTAAAAGCTCTTGTTCAATCAGGTTTTTCTTGAAGCTGTCTTCAACCGTTTTTTTCATTTCACCATCACCAGGCAGAAAACCTACAACAGCATTGGCAATAACTTCAGAGGTTTTTTCAACGTAAATATGTGTTCTGCTCTCGCCGAATAATTCGGTCTTCGTTTCCTCGCCCATCATGTTGTGAAACGGTAAATACAGCAAGCCAAGCAACAGGACAGCACGCGCAATGCCAAAGATCACACCCAAAGTCCGATCAACAGGACCAAGACCAGCTGCTTTTGCGCCAGCTGCAAGGAAATGACTAGCAAGGGAAATGAGAGCAACGACGATAATGAAGATCAGACCGTAAGCAGTTGCCATGGATATCCAATCCATTGGGATCAGATCGAACAGCTTTGGCATATCTTCCATATCAGGTTCGATGCCATACCAACCATTAACGATTGGTGTGAATTTTGGTCCAAGCATCAAAGCTGCGAGCAAACCACCAACAACACCAATGATTGTAAGCGTTTCACGAATGAATCCGCGCAAAAATGAAATAAGCGCTGAAACGAGAACAACTGCACCGACAATAATATCCGCTACCATGGGAGATATTTAGTGAAATAATGTCGAAATTACAAGCATTTCCTTATATATGTCAGGCTGATGCGGAAGTGAGCTGGCGGGTTGTGTAGAGGTCAGCGAGCGCCTGTACGTTATCGACAGCGTCTGTTTGGATCGGGTTGGCGCTTTGTTTCTTTTTGCCTTTGAGTTTGGGGATAATGGCGTTTTGAAAGCCGAGCTTTCCGGCTTCTTTCAAACGCAAATCAGGTTGAGAGACCGTGCGGATTTCACCGGCCAGGCCGATTTCACCGAAAAAGACGGTGTCGCCGGGTAGCGGTGCGCCCGAATGAGCGCTGATGAGAGCCGCGGCGACGGCGAGATCAGCCGCAGGTTCGCCGATCTTAATGCCGCCCGCCACGTTTAAAAAGATGTCCGAGCCGGAAAACATGATGCCACAGCGGGATTCGAGGACAGCCAGAATCATGGCCAGCCTGTTCGAATCCCATCCAATCACGGCGCGGCGCGGCGTACCAAGAGCTGAGGAGGCGACCAAGGCCTGAACCTCCACCAGCACTGGACGTGTGCCTTCGAGAGCTGCTAGGACAGCACTCCCCGCCACATTGTCCTGCCGCTGCGCCAGAAACAGTTCGGACGGATTGGCCACTTCCACGAGACCTTCCGCCGCCATTTCAAACACGCCAATTTCATCTGTCGGACCAAAACGGTTTTTCACCGTACGTAAGATGCGGAATTGATGACCGCGATCCCCTTCGAAATACAAAACCGCATCCACCATATGTTCGAGCACGCGAGGGCCTGCAATCTGCCCTTCCTTAGTCACATGACCGACCAAAAGCACGGCGATATTCTTGCGTTTGGCCGCGCGAATAATTTCCTGAGCAGACGTACGCACTTGGGTCACCGTCCCGGGTGCGCTTTCCACCGTATCGACATACATGGTTTGAATGGAATCAATGACGATCATATCAATGGGCTGCCCCCCATCATCCATAGAAGCCACAATGTCCCGTACGTTTGTCGCAGCCGCGAGTTCGACCGGAGAGTCTTCCAACCCCAAGCGTTTGGCGCGCAAACGGACCTGATCCACTGCTTCTTCACCAGACACGTACAGGCAGCGTTTGCCATCCTGTGCCAGCTTGCAGACCACTTGTAAGAGTAATGTTGATTTCCCGATACCGGGGTCTCCACCTATGAGCAAAGCCGAACCGGGCACGAGCCCACCTCCGCAAACACGATCAAATTCCGGCATTTTGGAGATATGGCGGGGGATATTGGTGTTGGTTTCCCCTTTGAGTGGGACAAACGGCAGGGATTTTCCCGATTTGTTACCGCCCAGCCCCTTGGGGACTGAAGCCTCAACCACTTCCTCGACAATCGAGTTCCATTCACCACAGGAATCACACTTGCCCGACCATTTGCGATGCACGGCACCACAGGACTGACAAACATAATTTCGGGTAGCTTTGGCCATTAAAGTCACTTCCTTTTTCTTTTGCAGGGCGTCGCTACGCTCCTAAAGTAACCAATCGTACTCGTCGTCGCTTGCTCCTGCTGCAAAAGAAAAATCAAGCAACTATTCTTTATGCAACACATTGATTTCATTTATATATCCGTGTTCGTCATTTCGTTCCCCCGTTTTTAGGGGGGTGGGGGGGTCCTAACCCTTTATTTTTTATACTTTTTCAAGATTGGCTTGATGCGTACATGATAGATGATTCGTGGGAGGCTCATAATGGTATCCTTTCAAATGATTTGTTCTTAATTCGTTCTATGAGAACAATAACAGAACAAAAGAACATTGCAAGAACAAAAATTATTCTTCGATCGGAATGACCTGATGTACGTGATGAACGCGATATGCCCAAGGCCTAGAATTTCTGAGTTCAATGTTAGCATCTACAATAAAAGCCATTTTAAAAACATTACTCTCCGCAGATCGAAGCTCGTGCTTTATTTTTTGTTCAGCTAAGTCAGAAGAATATATGAGAGGCTTAGGATCAGGTCCTATTTCTTCTATTACTACTTTTTCACCTGACCTCTTACCAATATCGGCACTGCTACTGTCAGGTCGGACAAAAACCATGGTCACTCTTTTAAATTCTACAGAGTCAGTTTTTTCAAGCTCATATATATGTTTTTCTAATTCCTGCTGCGCTATTTTTGCATCGGCTGTTTGAAATTTGAAAACTGTCTTTTGCTCTTTTTTTCCGTCTGTATGTGTCACAAAATCAATTTGGGCGGTAGCGTCTGGATCCTTTGATATAGCCGAAACTGTACCAAGAATATCTTTTAAATCTGATTTTGTTGCGTTTTCGTCTCTACCTCCATTCTTAAAATATCTTTTTATTCGTGATGTCCAAGTAGAAACAAAACTGTCAATTAT
>JBCCLQ010000113.1:0-5995 GCA_039026795.1 Pseudomonadota bacterium | reverse complement strand
CTTTTTCTTGACAAAAGGAGCTTTTTCATAGATTATAAACTTCATAAAAAAGCAACTCTCGCGGCGTTATTGGGGGCAAATAACAAGGGAGTTAAAAATGGAAAATGTTCTACGTATTTGTGCCCGACCTTTGATTGCTGAAAGATTTGTCTGATCATCCTGTCGGATGTGCTGCTTTTGTGAGCCTGATTGCGGGGCTTATAAAACAAGACATAGGTTTCGGGTTTTTATTCTTTTTGGGCTCACTGGGAGTATTGGCTTTAATCTATATCCTGACTTTGGGCAAAGCCTTTGGTCGCGGTGGGCGCCCCAAAATGGAAATTAGATCCTAATTATCTTTACTCAGTGATTTATCTTCATTGATCGTGCGATAAAAACACGATGGACGACCGGTGTGACATGCGCCGCTGCCGCTTTGATCTACCATTAAAATCACAGCATCCTGATCACAATCGATTAGGATGCTGTGTACTTTTTGTATGTTGCCGCTTGTTGCGCCTTTGTGCCAGAGCTCCTGTCGGGATCGAGACCAATAATGTGCCTCACCGGTTTCAAGTGTATTGTTCAATGCTTCTTCATTCATCCAGGCCAGCATTAAAATCTCTTTGGTCTCGTGGTCCTGCGCTATGGCTGCGATTAAGCCATCCGCATTCCACTTCACGTGCAATTCTGTTGTTTCATCAATTTGCATAAATCAGATATATCCCAAAAATTGAGAATGCGATACAACCCATTTTCCATGCAAAAAACCTCTTTTTTTCTAGACGTTCAAAGATCTGTGGGAAAAATAAGCCGCATATGCTCGCTGCAATGAATGCGTAAACAGGTTCTATCGACATCACGCTTTTTGCAAGTCCGACAGATGTTGTTTTGGAGATGGCTGCAACAGAGATTATAATTCCCGTGTAGTAAACAACTTCCTGTGACAAACAGATTACGAGGTAACTTCTATTCCCTTTTTGAAGAGTACTCAAAAATATATCACGATAGGTTTTCACTGAGCCAATAACTCCTAAGCCAAGCAAGAACGAACCCACGGCCATCCAAAAAGCTATAGCTTTCCAGTCATGTTCTATTGTCGCCGCACGCGTTAAAACATAGTAGAGGCTCAACATTATAACAGATAAGCTCATAAACCATAGCGCGCGCCTGTCCAGTCTGTTTGTTTTAAAATCAAATGTGATAAACACAGATCCCAAAACCACGAGTAAAGAACCAATTAGGCTCTCTAGGCTTACAGTCTCACCTAAAAAAAGCCATCCCAGAAAGAAAACCAATACAGGCGTTAATTGAAACATAGCGACAAGAATACTGGCCTCAGTTTTCTCTACGGCTTTGAAATAGGGGTAAAAGCATAACGTTAAATATGCGCCTAGCGCTATGTAACTCAATGCAATGGTTGTCGTGACGTTAAACACACTTGGATAAAGGGCTGCAAACCCAACCATTAAAAAAGGACTACCCAAACTGCCAATGAAAAGCGCTGCTTCACTCTTATCTTTGAAAAAACCACGGACCACAACCTGATCCATAATGGCGTTCCATGTCCAAAATAATGGAGCAACAAGGCTTAAGGCTATCCAACTCATAGAGTGAGTGACCAGGGAATGGTGTGTTGTTCAAGTCCCAAAGGCAATGGCGTAACATCGCCGTCTTCTGTTTTGAGCATCTCTACTTTTTGAGGTTTTCGGGTCAGCGTGAATGTTTCATCGGAGTGTTTCAGACCATAAAAATCTGGACCAATGCTGCACAAAAATTTCGCAAAAATTTTCTGATTGGTTTCATCGCTCAGGTCGCAGCCCGACTCTTCGAAGGCCTGCGCGTAAAGTTGTGGTGCTATTTCACCCGTAAAGCAACCGGCCGCGCATCCGCACGGTGTACATTTGGTTGTGTGTGGTGCGCTGTCCGTTCCTGCAAAAAACTTTGTATTGTTTGGGTCAATTGCTGCGGCTCGTAATGCTGCGCGATCCTCTTCGAACTTCAGCAAAGGTAGGCAATAAAGATGATATTTTAATCCCTGTAATAAATGCCCAACAGTATATAAAAGATGCTGTGGCGTAATTGTTCCTGCAGTATTCTCTCCCGATTGCTGTACAAACTCGGCTGCCGTTTTTGTTGTCAGATGCTCGCCTACAATTTTTAAATCGGGGTAAGCGTCTCTGACTTTGGGTAATCGTTCTGTGTAAAAAACTTCTTCTGCTGTTTTGTTTTTGTCAAAAAAATCCGGACCTTCAAGGCCATGTTCTTCGCCATGAACGCACAGCACAACGCCGTTATCCGCCATGGCTTTGAATACATCATTATCAATATAATTTTGTAGTGGGCGGCCATGATCCGCATTTGTAGTTCCATGTGGTGGATAGTATTTTGCTGCGCGCAATAAACCTGATGCTGCGCCTTCTTCAACCATTTTCGGGGTTGTGTCTTTGGTCAGATAAAGCGGCACAATGATGTCGTCAAAGGTATCGCCTCCGTCCTCTTTGATCATGCCCAGGTAATCTTCAATGCTCCAATACTCATCCAACGGATCACTTTTCAGAACCTTGCCGACTGGTGGTTTGGTATTCGGCATGGCCAGAACACCCACACAACCCATATCCAAATGCGCCTGCACATAGGCTTTCATGCCTGCGCCTTGGCGCAAATGCACGTGCAGGTCATACCATTTGGGAAGTGTAAAAGAGGTCATGTGGTCTCAGCCTGTTGTTTCGCTTGGGTTTTAAACTCAAATCCAATCAGATCATAAGCAGATTTCAGCGCAATTAAAAGCACCAGCATCCAAACCGGTGAGCCTAAAGCTTGCGCAGCCAGACCACCGAAGAGCAGACCGATATGGAGCACAATGATACGGCCATAGGGGCTGAACATGATAATGGTCGCATTCAGCGCTTTTCTGTGTTCAGAAAATTGTCGGATGGCCGCAAAAGCCGAGGCTAAAATGATGAGCAAGGCCGCCCAAAGCAAATTGTTGCCCATGAAAATCTCAACAAGCTGGTGGGCCTCAGGGAACTCGCCGCTGTCAACGATGCCATCGCCGAATAGCGCAAAGATCATTGCGCCGTGCCCCATGGTAAAAATGCCGTAATGCACCGTGAAAAAAGCTCCGGTGAACAAAATACCCAAAAATGAAAACGGGTTGTCCCGATCAACAATAATCCGTTTCAAACCAAAGGCTATAATTTGAGAAAGCGTGAAAAACCCGATGACGACATTCTCAAACCAGAACAGGACAAAAATCAGATAGATACTCCAATCCCAAAACAACACACCGTAAAGCGGTATGGCATTGGCCAAAATTGCATAAAAAGCGGTGAGTTTGTTGGGATGGACAAGGCTCATACCCTCAAGAATATGAGCCTAAAGGCTTGAAAGCCAGCGCTTATTTTTTGATCATTGCCATGAAACGGGATTGGATTTCCGCGTTTTTGAAAAGTCCGGTAAAGGCGAAGGTCACGGTTGAACTGCCAGCCTTTTGAACGCCACGTGTGCTCATGCATTCATGGTTCGCATCAACCATAACGGCCACGCCCTTCGGCTCTAGTGTTTCTTCAATTACGCGCGCGATTTCCTGCGTCATGTTTTCCTGTGATGTCAGGCGCTTGGCCAGAATATCGAGCACACGGGCCAGCTTACTGATTCCGACCACTTTTTTGTCCGGCCAGTAAGCGACATGGCCGATTCCGCGAATAGGCACGATGTGGTGCTCACAATGCGAGACAAAATCGATGTCTTTAACCAGCACGAAATCATCGTAACCTTCAATATCTTCGAAGGTTTTGGCCAGATCATCGGCAGGATCCATATTGTAGCCAGCAAAAAACTCATCAAAGGCACGGACATAACGAGCCGGTGTTTCACGTAAGCCTTCACGCTCCGGGTTTTCACCGATATAGCGCAATAGGGTCTCTACAGCCTTTTCCGCCTCTTCACGGCTGGGTTTGGGCAGTTTTTCTTTCTTTTGAAACGGTTCGATTGTCATGGCATTTCCGTGTTATAATCAAAAAGTAGGCTGTTTATGGCTGAAAACAAGGAAAGGTTCAAGCAATGAATGATCAAATATGCAATTGCGGATGTGAGTGTTGTTGCTGTTCTTGCTCTGATTGCGTTTGCTGTAGCGTAGATCAAGACTGCTCTTGCGCTTGTTGCTGAGACACGACATAGTGCTTTTCGATTTTATGGTGTAACAGAAAAGTACGGCCTATGCCTGACCTGAAACTTTATAATTCTCTATCCCGTAAAAAAGAGGTGTTCGAACCGATCGACCCCGCGCATGTACGTATGTATGCGTGTGGACCGACGGTTTACAACTACGCTCATATCGGGAATGCGAGGATGGCTGTAGTGTTTGACCTATGGGCGCGAGTGTTGCGGCATCTGTTCCCAAAGGTGACGTACGCGTCCAATATCACGGATATTGAGGACAAAATTATTGTGGCTGCCCGTGAAGCGGGCGTTCCGATTTCAGACGTTACTGAAAAATACGCGCGGATTTATAACGAAGATATGGCTGCACTGGGTGTTTTACCGCCCGATGTACAGCCCAAAGCTACTGATCACATTCAGGAAATGATTGATCTGATGCAGGCCCTCATTAAAGAAGGGCATGCGTATGAGGCTGAAGGGCACGTATTGTTCAGTGTCCCATCTAATCCATCCTACGGCGTGTTATCGGGACGCAGCCGGGATGAACAAATTGCCGGTGCGCGGGTCGAAGTCGCTCCGTATAAAAAAGATCCGGCTGATTTTGTGCTTTGGAAGCCATCCAGTGGGGATGAGCCAGGCTGGGATAGCCCCTTCGGATATGGTCGTCCGGGCTGGCATATTGAATGTTCGGCGATGAGCGAAAAGCATTTGGGTTTGCCGTTTGATATTCATGGCGGCGGTGCGGATTTGAAATTCCCGCACCATGAAAATGAAATCGCACAAAGCTGCTGCGCGCATGGAACGGAAGATGACCCGACCAGTTTCGCCAAATACTGGCTGCATAATGGATTTTTGACTGTCGAAGGTGAGAAAATGTCCAAATCGCTGGGCAATGTTTTGATTGCCCATGATTTGATAGACAGCTTCCCGGGTGAAGTTTTGCGTTTGACATTATTATCATCCCATTACCGTCAACCGCTGGATTGGACAGAAACCTGCCTGCAACAAAATAAAAAATTGCTGGATCGTTTGTATACGAAAATCAAGGATAGTGATGACGAGGTGGGAGAGATTCCCAATGGGATTTTGAATGCATTGTGTGATGACTTGAACACGCCGCAAGTTCTGGCCGAACTGAATGCATTGTGCAAAGGTGATGATGTTGCGGGAATTAAGGCAGCAGGCAGTTTACTTGGTATATTACAACAAGATACGAATGACTGGTTTGGTTACGGTCAAAGTGATGATGCGGCAGACATTGAAAAATTATTGGAAGAGCGCACGCAAGCGAAGGCTGATAAAAACTTCGCGCGCGCTGATGAAATCCGTAATGAGTTAAAAGCTCAAGGCATTGAGATTGAAGACACGCCCGATGGTCCCAAATGGCGGGAAACAGGTTAACGCGCGATCAAAACCTGATAATAAATATATCTACCGTTGACAGTTTCCATGTAGCAGGCTGCTGTCTGTCCTTCTAAATCTGGATCACTGTTACCAACTCTTGACCCACCTGATACGTAGGTGCCTTCAAAATGTGAAAAGGCACTTCCTGCACCGATAGCATCATCTGGCGGATCTCCACCATCATTCGTGATACCTAATTTATCATTGATAGAAATACACACATTTTTTGGTATTAAGCCTAGTGTACTAGTTGTATAAGTGCCGAGTGCCAAGGTTAATTCTGCGCAGTCTAAACAGTCATCTCCGACACCAACAATTCGGATTCTTCCCGATATCTGAGTTGAATAGTCTTCGATTATTCTAAAATTTATATTCCCGCCGGCTATATCATAAATGTGACAAGATTTATCTGTTGGAGAATTAGGATTATAGTAATCTTGTGAATTAT
>JBCCLQ010000112.1:0-5998 GCA_039026795.1 Pseudomonadota bacterium | reverse complement strand
GGTTGGTCCTTCAGGAAGCGGCAAAACCACAATCATGAATATGATCCCGCGCTTCTTTGATGTTACAGATGGTGCTGTTTTGATTGAGGATAAGAATATCAAAGATTATTCCCTGAATGACCTGCGCTCTCAAATCGCTTTAGTTTCACAAGACATTACAATTTTTGATGATACGGCGTTTGCAAACATTGCGTATGGTCGCTCTGGAGCGAGTTTTGAGGAAGTTGTTGCAGCCGCCAAAGCTGCTGAAGCGCACGAATTTATCGAGAACCTGCCAGATGGATATGAAACACGGCTTGGTGAAGAGGGATTAAGGTTGTCAGGCGGTCAAAGGCAGCGTATTGCGATTGCAAGAGCTATTCTTCGGGACGCACCAATTCTGTTGTTGGATGAGGCAACATCGGCGCTGGATAATGAGTCTGAGCGCGCTATTCAAAATACTCTTTCAAAATTCCAGCAAGGGCGGACAACACTTGTGATCGCGCACCGCCTGAGCACCGTACAAAATGCAGATCAAATCCTTGTGCTGGATCAAGGGCATGTTGTTGAACATGGCAAGCATGACGAATTGATGGCATTAGATGGTGTTTATGCCCGCATGCACAAAGCGGGCTTTCAGGAGTAAGTATGGAAGTCATCGGGAAGTATTTGTTTTGGGCGGTCGTGACCTATATCGCCTTCGTCATAGCTCTCTATCTCTCTCAAAGGAATTTTATGTATTTTCCGGATCGTATGAAGCCGGATATTTCCGAATCTGGTGTAGATGGAAAGAGGGAACTGTCTGTACAAACAGAAGATCAATTAACACTTACGGGGTGGTATCATGAACCTGCTGAGGGCAAGCCTGTCGTTATTTGGTTTCATGGGAATGGTCTTCATCACGCTTATCGTATGCCAAGGGTTATTCCGCTGATCGAGAACGGATACGGCGTATTACTGGCCAGCTATCGTGGATATGCAGGTAATCCCGGAAAACCAACAGAGCAGGGACTTTACAAAGATGCACGAGCCTTCATTAAGGCCATCCAGGATAAAGGGCATAGTGTTGTTTTGTATGGTGAGTCATTGGGAACAGGTGTTGCTGTTCAGATGGCCATTGAAAATTCAGAAATTCCTGCTGTGATTTTAGAGGCGCCTTACACAAGCACAGTGGATGTTGGGCAGGAGCGTTTTCCGATTGCGCCAGTCAGGTGGCTGATGAAGGATCGGTTTGAAAGCATCAAAAAAGTGCCTGCGTTAAATCGGCCGCTTCTGATTCTCCACGGTCAAAAGGATATGATTGTGCCGTATAAGTATGGTGCAAGATTATTTGAGGCGGCATCTGAACCTAAAATGATGCAAACGTACCCCAAAGCAGGGCATCTGGATTTATACGAATTCGGCGCTGCAAGCCACGTTCTGACGTTTTTGGAAGCGTCGTTCAGTGGCATGCAATAAACGCATATCAGCCACGACATCTAAATATTGCATCGCACCGTAAGAAGCGTATAGTGCCCCGCACA
The DNA here is from genome assembly GCA_039026795.1 of Pseudomonadota bacterium. GTDB lineage: Bacteria > Pseudomonadota > Alphaproteobacteria > Micavibrionales > Micavibrionaceae > JAUHXT01. The sequence goes on along the minus strand of JBCCLQ010000112.1, from coordinate 4,496 downwards.
ATTTATATTTCATAAATATAAAAAATGAAAAATTGAAAGGTCAAAGGGTGTCAGTATGCCATGTAAAGATGTAATTTTACCTGATCCAATAGTTGGAAGAAAAGGACAAACGGTCCAGGAAATTCTAGCGCTTCTGGAAGAAAAACATATCCGCACCGTTCCTATTTTAGATGATGACAACAAGCTTGTCGGGCTCTTTGGATATGATCAGATTATGAAGGGTTTACTTCCCGTAGCTGTGACAATGGAAGACGGTTTGCAAACTCTTGATTTCTTAGTTGGCGCAGCACCGGGTGTCGCAAAACGTCTCCGTAAACTCTATCCAAAATTAGTTGAAGATGTAGCAAATACCAATTGTCATGTTGTATATTCTTCAACATCCACTTGGGAAGCAGTGCGATTGATCACTAAATATGGAAGTCCCATTCCTGTGATCGAAGAGAAAACAGGTGACTTCATCGGGGTGATATCAGAGCAGTCTCTGATTGAAGATTTCAAAAAAATAATTCAAGAGCTCGAATATGAGGGCGCATTTGAAGATAAGGCTGAACAAGCTTAAAGGCTGTTCAGCTTTTTTTATGAGGGAAATATAGGAGAGTAAAATGGCGGTAAACGCACACGACGGGCATGGTGATTACGCATTGCCAACTGAAATTTTTGGTATGGAACCGATGATTGTTGCGGCAATCGTTCTTGTTTTGGCCTATGCCTTTATCATCACGGAAAAAATAAACCGTGCAGTTATCTCGCTCATGGGGGCGGGTGCATTGGTATTTTTGGGCGTCCTGAACCATGATCTCATGATCCAAGGGATCGATTTCAATACGATCTTCTTGCTGATTGGTATGATGGCGATTGTCGGGATTACCAAACGGTCAGGGGTATTCCAGTTTGTTGCGATTTTATCAGCGAAGTCCGTACGTGCTAATCCGCGTTTGTTATTAATTGCGTTGGCAGTCGTCACGGCTGTATTCTCAGCATTACTGGATAACGTAACAACAGTGATGTTGGTTGTTCCGATTACTTTGCTTTTGACGGAGCAGTTAAAGCTAAATCCTTATCCATTTTTGTTTTCACAAATTTTTGCATCTAATGTCGGGGGTATGGCGACGTTGATCGGGGACCCACCTAATATTCTGATTGGTTCTGCTGTTGGTCTAAGTTTTATGGACTTCGTCTATAATGTAGGGCCAGCTTCATTTATTATTATGATCTTCCTAATTGTGTTCTTTGACATTATCTGGGGGCGTAAGATGACAACAACCAATCGCGCACGTGCTCATTTGTTGCGATATAAACCTGCAGAAGCACTGGAAGACAAAGAACTTTTATACAAATCCTTGTTCGTTTTAGGATTGGTTCTGTTCGGGTTTATATGGGGTCATGATCACGGGATTATGCCGGGTACAGTTGCTTTATCAGGCGCAGCATTATTGATGTTGCTAGATGTCTACAAATTCAAGCCGGAAGAGCAATCACATCGTGTTCACAAGGCATTCACTGAAGTGGAATGGGAAACCATTTTCTTCTTCCTCGGTTTGTTCGTGCTTGTTTACGGGGTGGAACACACAGGTCTTTTGGGGCTGGCGGGTCAGAAACTTCTTGAGCTAACAGACGGAGATTTGGCTACAACAGGTGTAGTTGTGATTTGGTCGTCAGCCATCTTGTCAGCTATCGTTGATAACATTCCGTTTGTTGCAACGATGATCCCGATGATTGAATCTACGGAAAGTGTATTCGGCGGTCCTGAGGGGCTCATGCCGCTATGGTGGGCGTTGTCATTGGGGGCTTGTTTGGGTGGTAACGGTTCATTGATTGGTGCAAGTGCCAACGTGATGGTTGCCAGCTTTGCTGAACGCGCCGGTCAACGTATTCCTTTCATCAAATTCCTGATTTTAGGATTCCCATTGATGATTGTGACAACTGCGATAGCGACAGTTTACTTTTGGTTCTTTATACTGCCGTAAGATGAAGAGTATATTTTTAACATTTCTTGCAGCCCTTTTTGTGTGGGGCTGCCAGCCGGATGCCTCAGCTGCAGGCTTGATGCGCGATACGCTTTTGATCGAAACACAGGATGGTCAAACACATGAGTTCGAAGTTGAAATTGCTCTGACACCACCTCAAATCCAAAGAGGGTTGATGGGGCGCACATCCCTAGATGCTAATGCGGGTATGCTGTTCTGGTTTGGCGGTGAGGAGAGTGAACGGTCATTCTGGATGAAAAATACGCTTATCCCGCTAGATATGCTTTTCATTAAAAAAGATGGCACGATTCATCGTATTCATCATAAGGCTATACCCCATGATTTAACGTCTGTTGCATCGCAAGGGCCCGTGGCAGCTGTGCTGGAAATCAATGGCGGGCGGGCTCAAGAGCTTGGTTTAGAGGCAGGAGATCGTATAAAGCAGCGATTTTTTAAGTAATTCCGCTTGCGGGTGATAAAAAAGTCATGTAAGTCCATGGTTCTTAGCCAATTGGCGGGGTGTAGCGCAGCCTGGTAGCGCGCCTGCTTTGGGAGCAGGATGTCGGGAGTTCGAATCTCTCCACCCCGACCATTTTGGCTTTAGGAAGGGCCATCATGGCAGATAATCAATTCGATGCTGAATTCTGGAGCGAATATGCGCAAGCCGCGCAGGGCGGTGATAAAAAGGCTTACAACAAGCTTTTAACTGGCATTGCTCCTTACATTCGGAATATCTTGGCGAAATCACTGTCTAATCAGGACGCTATTGATGATGTTGTTCAGGAGGTTTTGATATCGGTACATAAGTCCTTGAAAACCTATAATCCTGAACGTCCGTTTAAGCCGTGGCTATATTCCATCATTTCATTCCGCAGGACGGATTATTTACGCAAATATTATGCAGGTCGCGATAATAAGACCGCACCGCTGGAACATGCAGATTTTTCGGATTTCGGTGTAACCAATACCAACCATTCGGGCGAATATAAGGATATAGAAGCGGCCTTAGCGCAATTGCCTGAACAGCAACGGCGCATTTTTACGATGATTAAGATTGAAGGTTATACGGCACAGGAAGTGGCCAACGAAATGGATATGAAAGAGTCAGCCGTGAAAGTTTCGGCACACAGAACGATGAAGAAGTTAAAAGGGTTATTGGAGTGAGTACGGATAAAGTAGATGCATTGATCGATAATTTAAGTGATGAACTGGAGCCGGTTCAGCCTATGGCGCACCCTTTTGCGCGTATGGCACCGCTTATTGGTGTATCATTGATCTACATGATTGCTGTTATTGCTATGATCGGTCCCCGCGAAGATTGGGTGCCGGCGATGTTCGGCAATATGATGTATTTCTTTGAATTCTCATTGTCTCTTTCGATCTTTGTCTCAGCAGCTTTGGCGTTGGGTTGGTTGGCGATTCCCGATATGGCCGGGCGCGTATGGATCAAAGCAGTGCCCGTTACTTTAACAGGTGTATTTCTTGTTTGGGCTGTCATGCGCATGGTGTTTGAAGCAGATATGGAGTTCAATTTTCAACTGAGCCAGTGCAATTTGAATGGTCTGTTTTTAATCGTATTACCTGTCGCGGTTTTAACGATGAGCCTACGCAAGGGCGCAACGACACAACCAGGGTGGAGTGCGTTTATGACGATCCTATCTTTCTCTGGTTTGGGTTGGGCAGGCTTACGTTTTACATGCGGTGCTGATAGCTTCATGCATTCATTCCTGATCCACTTTATTCCGTTTGTGGTGCTCGGAATTGTGTTTGGTTTGTTTGCCAAACGCATCTTTCGCTGGTAAATTTTCATGATGAAAGCACGTATTTACAAGCCATCCAAAACAACTATGCAATCCGCACGCGGAAAAACCAAAGAGTGGGTTTTAGAGTATGAAACAACCAGTAGAAGAGGGCCTGAACCTTTGATGGGTTGGACGGCATCGGGTGATACGCTCAATCAAGTCAAGCTGTATTTTGATGACAAGCAATCAGCCATAGCATTTGCGAAAAAAAACGGTTTAACGTATTCTGTTGCCAAGGTCAGGGAACGCAAGGTGAAGCCGAGGAATTACGGCGATAATTTCAAATATTTCCCACCGACAGAAGATAGTGCATAAACGCATTTTAAGGTCCCGTAGCTCAACCGGATAGAGCACCTGCCTTCTAAGCAGGGGGTTGTAGGTTCGAGTCCTACCGGGATCGCCATATTCTTCTAAATTTACAGCTAATCAATCATCGAAATTTGGGCCGAACAGGCGTGTTCGGCGTTCCACAGTCGGGCCGTCCGGATTGAGATTTGGAGCTTTGTAAGACCTGATCGGGGCGATCTCGGATAAGTAATCCCTGTCTTCATTATCCCATTGATCGCGGTTTTTATTAGCGGTCGTTTGTGCTTTTTGTGCCTCTATGAGTAAGCGATTATATGTTTCTGTGGCCTTGTCCTTATATTTCTGGCGCGTAGCGTCATCGCTTTTTACCCATTTCAGGTAAATCCATATGATGGCGATGATAATAAGCAGTTCCATGGAT
>JBCCLQ010000111.1:0-6062 GCA_039026795.1 Pseudomonadota bacterium | reverse complement strand
GGTTTTTTCAAAACCTGAAACAGGCGCGGCAAATTTTTGCATCTAAGCCTTCAAAGCGTTTGCAATTAGCTTTGGCTAGTCACTGCACGCTTTTTAAGCTAATTGCAAACGCTTTGAAGGCTTAGATGCAAAAATTTGCCGCGCCTGTTTCAGGTTTTGAAAAAACCACAAATCTACTGCGTCAAACAAGCTTGAAAGTTGAACAACACTTCCATGCGCTTGTTTTCCTTGTATCTTCATGGTTTTTTTAAAACAGAATATCATCAGATTTATAGCTCCTTACCCTAAATAAAAAAATGGAACCTACCGAAGTAGGCTCCGAGGCGGGGTCGTCTTAAACATGTAAATAAAAATCAGGGAGAGATTTTTATCGATGAAAGGAACACAGGGAGTTGTTCCTTACACACCATCTATCAAAACTGTCCGTGCTCGTAAGAGCGATTTCCGACCTTTTTTGACTATAATTTTATGTTAGGAAATTATTAACCAATCATGCAAATTTGCACATTAAAGCGGCCTTAACATGCTGAAAAACAATGGATTTTCTGATTTTGAAGATATTGTGCCGAAACAGTGGTTTTAAGCGGCGGCTTTCATATGGTTCTTGGTCAGCTCTTCTGCAATCTGAATCGTGTTCAGGGCTGCGCCTTTGCGCAAGTTATCAGACACACACCAGAAGTTCAGGCCGTTCTCGACCGAAATATCCTCACGAATGCGGCTGATGAAGACATCATCCTCACCCGCAATCTCAGACGGTGTGACATATTCCATGTCGCTATCCAGATCAATAACGGAAACACCCGGAGCGGCGCGCAGAGCCTTTTTGGCCTCAGCAGCAGAAATTTCATTTTCAAATTCCACATTCACCATTTCGGAGTGACCGATGAAGACAGGCACGCGCACACAGTTTGCGCAAACCTTAATCGAGTCATCCCCCATGATCTTTTTGGTTTCGACCACCATCTTCCATTCTTCTTTGGTTTGATGATCATCCATAAACTTGTCGATTTGCGGAATCACATTGAACGAGATTCGTTTTTGAAATTCAGAAGGTTCGCTAGGGTCATTCATGTAAAATGTCCGAGTTTGATTGAACAATTCATCCATGCCGGCCTTACCCGCACCCGATACAGATTGATAAGTCGACACAACAACACGTTTGATCATTGCAAGATCATGTAAAGGTTTAAGAGCGACCACCATCTGTATGGTCGAACAGTTCGGATTGGCGATGATGTTTTTCTTACCATGCCATGACAGATCATGCGCGTTCACTTCCGGCACGACGAGCGGCACGTCAGGATCCATACGGAAATGGGATGTGTTATCAATGACAACAGCACCGGCTTTGGCAGCCTTCGGCGCAAACTCGGCGGATACTTTCGCACCAGGAGATGACAAGACAATGTCTGTTCCCTTGAAATCAAATTGTGCAAGATCCTGCACCTTTAAATCGTCATCACCAAAAGAGACTTCGCGCCCTGCAGAGCGTGCAGAGGCCAGTGCAATAACATCGCTAACGGGGAATTTACGCTCAGCCAGAATGGACAGCATCTCATGCCCGACATTTCCGGTGGCGCCTACAACTGCAACTTTATAGCTCATCGTCTTTTGCCTTTACTGCCTGACTTCGTTGCTTCGCTCCTCAAGTAGCGATTTGTACTCTTCGTCGCTTGCGCCTAATCAGGCAGAAAACGCAATACGACGTAAACTTATCGTGATGACAAATAACCGCGGGATGTTAAGATATATGGGCAATTCAATACAAGTATTTTTTCTTATGTCAGATCAAAAAACGCCATCCGTAAAGGACTTACAGAAGCAAATTGCCGAAGCCGACGCGGCGGCCGAGCAAAAATCGAACTTTTTGGCGACGATGAGCCATGAAATACGGACACCGATGCAATCTGTTTACGGCCTGTTGGAATTGATTGAGCAGGAAAAACCGTCCGCGAATATTGCCGAAATGGTGGGAACGGCCAAAAACTCCGCCAGTGGTTTGTTGGAAATCCTAGATGATATCCTCGATTTCGCAAAAATGGATGCCGATCAGATGGAACTGGATATGTTCGAAGTTCCGGTTCGCACACTGGCACGCGGGATCAACGAAGCCATGGCTGTCAAAGTTCAGGGTAAGAATATCGATCTATTGGATGATATTGATCAGGAAGTGCCGTTTGTGATTGTCGGAGATCCCAAACGATTGCGGCAGATCATCATGAATTTGATGGGCAATGCGATCAAGTTCACGCAAGAAGGATCAGTAACGATTAAAATTACCCGTGATTGTAAAGCAATTATGGCACCCTCTGATGGTGTGGGGCTGCGATTTGAAATTATCGATAGTGGTATCGGCATGAGCCAAGAGGTGTGCGAGCGATTGTTCAAACCGTTCTCGCAAGCTGATAACTCAACATCTCGGAAATTTGGCGGAACGGGTTTGGGACTATCCATTTGTAAAAAACTGGTGGATATGATGGATGGAGCAATTGGTGTTGAGAGTACCGAAGGTGTGGGTTCCACATTCTGGTTTGAAATTCCGACACAGGAAGTCAGCACAGATGCCAGCGCCATGGATATGCCCAATCTGGAAGGTATATCGGTCTTATCGGTCGAAGATCATCCGCAAGGCGCAAAGGAAATTGCAAAATCTTTGCAATCCATGGGCGCGAATGTTGAAAGCTGCCCGACTTATGCCGAAGGGCTGGAATTGGTGAAACGCCGCCCGTTTGATGTGGCCATCATTGACCAGGGTTTGCCGGACGGGTTGGGGCTCGATTTAATCCGTGAGATCATGGAAATCCGCCCGTTCATGGCGCTCATGATGTACACGGTGCGCGATGATGCGGGGCTTCAACATACCTTACAATCACTCGGTGTTATGTACCTGACCAAACCTGCCAGCCGCATCGGGCTTGGTGAGGCGGTGAAAGATTCAGCCGCTAAAGTGATCAAACATGACATTGACGGGCCTACAAAATTAGTGATCGCCGAGGACACCGAAAGCGTGCGCGACGTATTGAAGCGTCAGTTGGATAAAATCGGTGTCGAAGCGACCTTTGTTGAAAACGGGCAAAAGGCGATCGAAGCATTTGATAGTGGCGAATACGGCATCATGCTAACTGACCTGCACATGCCCGAAAAGGATGGATATGAAGTTGTCAAACATATCCGCGCTGCGCTACAAAATAGCGACAAACATTTTCCCGTGATTGTTTTAACGGCCGATGTGCAGATGGCACAACGGCAAGTGTATTTGGGCCACGGGTTCGATGAATGTTTGTTGAAGCCTGTATCGCTAGGGCAATTTCGAAGACTGCTCATGCGCTGGGGGCTTTTACAAGAACCTGATGTTATTGAGGATGCCGAACCGCAAGATATAGAAAGCGATGAGAATGCAGCCATAGACATAGCCGCGATTGTCGCGCAGATGGGCGCATTGGATGACAACACGATTGAGATGCTAAATATGTTCGTTGATATGACGGCACCGCTGATCGAACAGCTGGTTGAGGCAGACAAGGCGAATGATACGCATGCTCTCAAAGAAACAGCGCATAGTTTGAAAGGCGCGGCGCGTTCAGCCTGCGCGAACCTATTGGGAGATATTTGTGCCGATATTCAGGACTATGCGGAACAAGGTAAGGATATTGGTTCTTTGGCCGGTGATGCTGCTCAAGAATTTGAGCGCGTTAAACAAGAAGTTTCAACAATGAAGGCCTAGTTACAGGCTGCTTCATCAGGCAAATCGTTTGCGCCATCACGCTTCAACCAGATGCGCAAACATTTTGCACCGTTGGAACATTCAACTTCGTTATACAAGCTGCTGTTCCCTGTTGCAGGGTTTGTATCACTTGCAAAATCAACAGCGCCGGCCGTTGCATCAATGAAATCAGACTCACATTCGTTGTATTGATCGGCCACTTTTTGCATGGCTGTATCCAAGAACGCATCTGTAAATGTTGTTTCGGTCCAAAAGAAAATACCAGCTGTGCCATTGTAATACTGCCAATCATTGAAAAAGTTAGGTGGTGGCGGCATGAATTTCCCACTTGTTCCAGCAAAAATAAAGGCATGGTTCACATTATCACCAGGATTACCTGGACAGCGGATGTCTTTTGCAAGGCTTGTCGTGCCGCCGCTCGCACCTGTGTTGGTTGCGCCCTGATCCGTGTAGTAATCCGCGATCGGCATAATAGGAAATGGGTTGTTGCGCTGTTCGGCGATATCGTAAGTCGGTACACCTATATCCCCTGATGGGTACGTGAGTGTGCATTCCTGAATGGCAGAGCGAATGAAATTGATCTGTGAGTTGAGTTCGGTCGCCGTATTAAACGTGTTTTGTGAAGACGTTTGTTGAGATGATGAATCCATAAAAGTTGCAGTTAATGCCGCCAAAAGTGCAATCGCAATCAAAATATAGACCAGCGCACTACCAGCTTCTGTTTGTCTCATTTTTGTCATCATCACGCTCCGTTTTTAAAAAGCCTGGCCTGCAAATCAACAGACCAGGCTTCAAATTAGGAAGAGGTTATTGTTTTTTAGCGTTCCAAAAGAACAGAGTAAAAGACAAATTCGTTTGAACCTGTTTCTTGGAAACAGCCTGTCGGCTGACCATTGAAATCAGTTGTTGCGTTTGTCATGTCAGTTCCATCTGCGCCCGCGTCGACCAAATTACCAGTAATCGCATTATCTCTAATGGCGGCCAATGTTGTTGCAAATGTCGGTATACCACTACCAGCTGAAGACTCAGTGCTTGGATCTAGACCAACTTCTTCATTTATTCTAGTACACAGAGCAGAAGAAATTCCTGGCAAAAACGCAATTAAATCATTACCTCCAGCACCATCAATCCCAATCAGAGGTATTTCAAAGTCAGCATTAAAGTACCAATTACCATCACTTGGTGATACATCTGTAGCTGTTTGATAAACGCCACCACCACCACTGGGATGGAACACCAATGATTCTGGACCTGCTGTATCAAGTGCTGTCTGGTTCCCAAATCCAAAGAAGTTACTGGGTGGGTTAAATTCAAGCTGATCAACACCAACACCGTTCAGAATCATCCGCACAACAGATGTTCGCAGAGTAGCAGGATATTGGGCTATAGACGCACTGCTCAGCGCGTTTGTTTCATTTTCGGTAGACCCGCCACCTGTTCTGGTGGACTGCGTCACCGCATAAGACAGGGCAGCAAACAGCGCCACTGCAATCAAAATCAGGAATAAAACGTTACCGCTTTCACCCGACCGCTTGTTTGAATTTTGTTTAGTCATTTTACCTCTTCCTTTCACTACTTAAAACTTAACCAATACGTTGTTTGCTTTATATCTTTAGTTCGGATTTTCCACAGAAACTTGTTTGATGCTCAGCGCAACTGCTAATTTATGTTTTTGATCGCATTCTCTTCCGACGCAGAGTTTATCCAGACTAACACGCCAGTTACTCCCACCGTTATAAACATGCGCCAAGGCTTCACGGAATTGTCCAAAATTCGATGTTGTGCCAGATGTAATCATAATTTTTGAGCCCTGCTGGTTTACATCCAGCCCAGGATAAATATCGCCGAATTCAGCTGCGAAGCTTTCCACCAAATCCTTACTCACGGCTGATTCTGAAATTTTGGGCACAGACGGTTGTACAGCCTGTGTTTCTTTAAACTCAGCGCGCAAAGATGTGAGTTCCTGCACCTTGACCATTGTGATTAAGCCAAGAGCAGCGGCCACACCCCATATAATACCCGCAGCAATCAATGCATTGTTACCGGCATTTTGCGGCATTTTTTCTAAAAAAGCGTTCAAGTCCTTGCTCGACTGAGCACTTGTCAGCTTTTTCAGCGTTCCTGCATTAAAAAAAGACTTAAAATCCAATGATTTAGTACCCTACGCTCTTAAAAATTTATACCTTGTCTGATTGACTATTATTATACCGTATTAAAGATTAATGCTTATTAAACATATGTATTTGTAAAACTTAAGTTATTTACCCTTGCCCCTTCACACGCACCCGTCCATCGCTCTCTTTGATCGGCACGATAGTCACTGTTCGTCCACCGATAG
>JBCCLQ010000110.1:0-6066 GCA_039026795.1 Pseudomonadota bacterium | reverse complement strand
CTTTTACAACGCAAACAAAGATACGCTCAATAGGAGTAATGTTTTTGCTGTATTTCACGGTGATATTTATAGCACCAAAGACGCGCTCGAAAATCTTGACCTACATCCTGAAGAAATTGATGATTTGATTGTGGAATATCCTATTTCTTCTGTTCCGACTAGCAAGGGTTAATTACTTGCTGTATGGGTTTTTACTGGTGCGGGTCAACAGGCGCACGGGGATACCGGGTAAATCAAAATCATCACGAAGAGCGTTGGCGATATAACGCTTATAGCTTTCGGGCAGTTTTTGTGGAACGGAACACCACAGTGCAAAGGTTGGCGGGCGTGCATTAATCTGCGCAATATATTTTAAACGGTTTTGGCGACCATTCACTAGCGGGGCAGGGTGCTGGCTTTCTCTCGCTGCAAGCCATCTATTCATTTTCGCTGTCGGCACACGCTTGTTCCAAAGTTCGTAAGTTTTCAAAACTGTATCCATCAAGATGCCAAGATTTTTCTTCTCCAACGCCGACATTGTCACAGTCGGCAGGTTGCGCACTTGTGCAAGTGATTTCTCTAACTTGAAATTCAAAAGCTCCAACGCTTTTTTCTTGTCTTCAATCGTATCCCATTTGTTGACGGCAATAATCATCGCGCGACCTTCGTTCAAAACGTGATCGGCAATTTGCAAATCCTGTTTTTCAAGCATGTCATTGGCATCAAGCACGAGGATCACAACCTGTGCCAAACGGATCGCTCGCATCGTGTCTTCGATTGCCATTTTTTCGATCTTGCCTGCGCCGCGCCCTGAAGCCACTTGCGCTTTTTTTCGCACGCCTGCGGTGTCGACCAATTTGATCGTGCGGCCACGAAAGCTCCAGTCAATCGCAATGGCATCACGGGTAATTCCCGCTTCCGGCCCGGTCATCACGCGATGTTCGTCGAGGAGTGCGTTGACCAAAGTCGACTTTCCGACATTGGGACGCCCGACAATTGCGATTTTGATCGGCTTCTCGGGTGTGTCTTCGTCCTTATCGACGAATTCGAAATCCATATCGCCTTCAACGATATCCAGCTTTTCGAAATCTTCGTTATTCTCTTCGTCTTGTTCGTCCTCTTCTTCATCCTTCGGGAAGTGTTCTTCGAACATGTGATAGAGATCTTCAATTCCGTGACCATGTTCGGCAGAGAGTGGAACAGGTTCGCCAAAGCCCAACGAGTACGCTTCGGCCATACCGGCCATGGCGGCGTTTTCATGTTCACACTTATTAACGCCCAGAACGATTGGCTTTTTCTGTTTACGTAGCCACTGTGCAAAATGCTCATCAGCTGGGGTCAAACCCTCACGCCCGTCAATCAGGAACAAGACCGCATCAGCTTGTTTTAGCGCATCTTCAGTCTGCCTGCGCATGCGTCCCTGAATGCTGTCATCAAAGCTTTCTTCCAGACCCGCTGTGTCAATCAAGCGTATGGGCTGATCCAGCAGATAGCCTTCCGCTTCGCGCCAATCACGGGTTACGCCTGGTGTATCATCCACGATCGCCAGTTGCTTACCCGCCAAACGGTTAAACAGCGTGGATTTGCCGACATTCGGGCGGCCTATGATCGCAAGTGTAAACATGGGTTTAGTGTTTAGTGCCTAGCGGTACGCAAGTAAAGAACCGTTTTCAGCCAGCAGATAAAGTGTATCGCCTGCAACAATCGGCGGAATCATGAATGACCCGCCAATATCGTTCTCTCTCAGGAATGTGCCATCCTCGGGGCTGACTTCCAAAAGTCGTCCGTCGGAGCTGACCAAAATCAATCGTCCGCCGGCGAGAACAGGTCCTGTCCATGTAATCGGCCCTTTGCGGCTTTCGGGTTTAGCATAGCGGTTGAGTTGTTTGACCCAACGCACTTGCCCTGTTCTGCGTTCAATACTTGCCAACTGGTTGTCAGATGAGAAAATGAAAACGGCATTTCCGGCGACCCAAGGTGTTTGCGATCCACTGATGTCGATTTGCCAGACGCGTTCGCCTGTGCGTTCATCAATTGCTACCATACGTCCGCCAAAGCTAATGGCATAGACAACGCCGTCATGAATAACAGGCAGGCCTTTGATGTCTGATAAAACATTCAAACCGCCGAAGCGCCGTACGCCTGATAAATTGTCCGACCACGCCACAGATCCGTTCTCAACGCGAAGCGCATAAATCTCACCGGATGAGAAAGCGGGGACAACAATATCCCGGTTTGCCGCCGGTGAAGCTGCACCTAACAAGCCCGCGCTCTCACCAATGGTCGTGTAGTCCCACAAAACTTGGCCACTAGTCGCATCAATTGCATAAAGAGTGCTGTTTAATGTGGTAACAAACACACGGTTTTCCAAAATGGTTGGTGCGGCACGGGCAGGAGAGTCCAGTTTTGTACGCCATAAAATATCACCATTTTCAGGGGCAACCGACAACACTTCGTCATAACCGTTCGTGACATAGAGAACGTTATTGCTGTGACTGATTCCTCCGCCGATGACTTCGTCATCTTCTTCTTCGTCCTGCACATTTGCACGCCATAACCGTTCGCCATTACTGACATCAAAGGCTGATAAGCGTGAATCCGTATCCAGTGTGAATATCCGTCCGTCTGCGGCAACGGGTTGCGCGGTCAGTGGCAGATTGCTCTCACTGCCTTGCCCAATATCCGCACTCCATGTGCGACGTAATTCGCCTGCATTCAATGATAAATGCTCCAAAACATGACTGGGGTATCCGCCCGCTTGTGGCCAAAATCCATTCTTCCAGACTTGCGGCATTTCAAACGGAATCGCAGTCGCATCTTCGGAAATTTTTAAACTGTCTTGGAGTTCAAGAATAGATAAGCGCTCACCTTGTAAAGGCGGTTTTTCGTCATCGCTTGAACAAGCAACAACGCTTAGTAACAAAACAGAAAGACAAAGTGTGGAAAGCAGATTTTTCATTAGCCTGCCTGATTGCTGTCTTCAGTTTCGGTGCTTTGTTCGGCTGCACGCAATTTAAAAACATGCATCATGGCTCTGGCGCGTTCCAGCAAATCGGGTGGCGTTGCATCACTTTTCATGACTTCATCCAATAAATCTGCCGCCGACTGCGGCGCATTGTTATGATGCGCTTCGATCATGGCTGCTTCGACACGGGCATGACTGGTCCACGGACTGCTTTTATCTTTCATGACCGGTTCGAGTGTTTCCAGCATCTCTGCACCTGCCGTTTTGTCTGAGTCCAATTGCATATGAATGCGCACACTCATGATCCGCGCTAGGTCTTCAAAATCATCCAGCATAATGTTATTGGCAATGGCGTCTTGGTAAATCGATAACGCTGTTTCCATGTCACCTTTACCCAAATGCTGTCCGGCTGCAGCCAATACAGCAATGCTCTGATGACCCTTTTTAGAACTGTCTGTGATTTCTACAAGTGCGCTTGCAGGGTCTTCTGATTCTAATGCTGCAATAATACGGCTTGTTTCTTTTTCTTTTGTCGATGACTGCCAAGTCCGAAAACCTGAAAAGGCGGCGGTCGTCAAAACCATCACCACAGCGGCTGTGATAATCGTCGATCCCCATTCCTTCCAAAGTTCTTTGGCTTTGTCTTCCTGAAGGGCCTCATCAACTTCCTGAAAAATATCTGACATGCTGATCCTTGTTATTTGTGAACGACTTATATTATCCAAAACCCTGTGTGATTCCAGCATAAAGTCGTGATATAATAAGATTTATGGTTAAAAAACCTCTCTATAATCAAAAGATTGGATACTCACGGCGTGAATTCAGCGCTATTTTTCAAATCTACAGCCAGCATGTTTATACAGGGTTGTTTAAGGATTTTTCCTTTAGCGAAGTGAATGGCCGCTATTACATTTCCTTTCGGGAAGAGGCAGGAAAAACGCCGCTAATTACAATCGAAAAACAGAAACTTGGGCCAGACCGCGTCCTGTTTATTGCAACCAGTCCCGGTGAAAAAGGGGTATTGAAGGAAGTGGCTCGTTCCGAAAAACTGGATTCTTTCGTCAAACAGGTGCGTCAGAAAATCGAATCTTTACGTATTGATCGCACTTCCGCCGATAATGTCAAAGGCATGCTGCGTTAAGTAGCGAACCCCGTAACTTTTTGCTAATCTGTATCGAATTATTTTTTCGGTGAGGCCTAAACATGACCAAAATCAAAGTAGACAATCCGCTCGTTGAAATTGACGGCGATGAAATGACCCGCATTATCTGGGCGAAGATCAAGGATAAATTCATCCATCCTTATCTGGATATTAATTTGAAATATTATGATCTGGGTATTGAAAGCCGCGATGCGACAGATGATCAGGTTACAATCGATGCTGCAAACGCGATCAAGGAACATGGCGTTGGTGTGAAATGCGCGACGATTACACCCGATGAAGCCCGCGTTGAGGAATTTGGTCTCAAAAAAATGTGGCGGTCTCCCAACGGCACAATTCGCAATATTCTTGGTGGGACAGTCTTTCGTGAACCTATTACATCTGAAAAAATTCCGCTCTATGTGCCGGGCTGGAAAAAGCCGATTATCATTGGTCGCCATGCCTTTGGTGATCAGTATAAAGCCACGGATATCAAGGTTCCGGGCCCCGGTAAGCTGAAAATGGTCTATGAACCAGAAAGTGGTGAGGCACAGGAATGGGAGATTTTTGATTTCCCCGCATCCGGTGTGGCTATGGGCATGTATAACCTGGATGAGAGCATCGAAGGATTTGCGCGCGCCTGTTTCAATTACGGCCTGTCACGCAATGTCCCCGTATATATGTCCACCAAGAACACTATCCTGAAACAATATGACGGCAAATTTATCGAAATTTTTGCAAAAGTGTTCGAGGATGAATTCAAATCAGAATTTGAATCCAAAGATCTCTGGTACGAACATCGCCTCATTGACGATATGGTGGCCTTCGCAATCAAATCATTCGGTGGATTTGTTTGGGCTTGTAAAAACTATGATGGCGATGTGCAATCCGACGTCGTAGCACAAGGTTTCGGGTCATTAGGGCTGATGACATCTGTTTTGCTGACGCCCGATGGAAAATGTGTTGAGGCTGAAGCCGCGCACGGAACTGTAACCCGTCATTATCGTTTACATCAAAAAGGCGAACAAACCTCAACCAACCCAATCGCTTCAATCTTTGCCTGGACGCGCGGGTTACAATATCGCGGGAAGTTTGATGGCAATGAGGCTTTGATCAACTTCGCACAGGTACTTGAACAGGCCTGTATGGATACGGTTGAAGCTGGGCACATGACTAAGGATCTAGCTCTACTGGTCGGTGAGAGCCAAGAATGGTTGACAACCGATGAATATATGGACAAGGTTCAAAGCACTTTACGTCAATTATTGGAAAAAGACGCATGACAGTCAAAACGCTTATTCTAACAGGTTTCTTTCTCGTTCTATCCATTCCTGCGGTCAAGGCTGCAACATATGACAGGGATTATGTAGGCGAAATGGAAGTTCACACAGCTGTTTTTGAGGACACGCTTGTCCATCTTGCGCGTTGGAATGATCTGGGCTTTGTCGAAATGATGGCGGCCAATCCTGAACTGGACCCTTGGATTCCTGGTGCTGGTGCTAAAGTGATTTTACCCAAACAGCATTTATTGCCTGATGCGCCGCGTAAGGGCATTGTGATTAACTTACCGGAAATGCATTTGTTCTTTTTCCCAGAGGATGGGAGCGCACCGACTGTGCACTCCATTGGCATTGGCCGTGAAGGCTTAAACACACCCATTGGTAAAACAACGGTCACACGTAAAAAGGCAGGACCAACCTGGCGTCCGACAGCGCGCATGCGTGAAGAAGACCCATCGTTGCCCGCTGTCGTGCCACCGGGCCCGGAAAATCCGCTGGGTACACACGCTCTCTATCTGGGCTTTCCGCAGTATCTGATCCACGGAACAAACAAGCCTTATGGCATTGGTCGCCGTATCTCATCTGGTTGTATTCGTATGTATCCAGAAACTATCAGGGAATTGTTTGATCGCGTTCCTGTCGGTACGCCTGTGAACATTGTTGATCAACCAATCAAAGTTGGCTGGATTGATGACAAAATG
>JBCCLQ010000109.1:0-6128 GCA_039026795.1 Pseudomonadota bacterium | reverse complement strand
TGTCGCGACACACCTCTGTGAAGGCAAGTGATATTCAAAATATCGATGCGTTAAAAATTCTGGCCGAAAGCACAGACGGAGAATTGTGCTTGGTTCATAACGATACGACCTGTGATACTTATATGTTCAATCATTTAGAATATGACAGTGATACATTGAAACGTGAGTATGATCGGGACATCGAAGCCCGCGATGACGTTGATGTTCCATTGAATTATTACCCGGACAATAACCCCGATAAAGACCCGGTGATGACATGGCGGTCGCATCGGCATTTGTTGTTTTCCAACTGGGTAAACATGATTTATCAGGGCACCCCTTTCGATCTGAATGAATTGCCTATAAACTAGCTTTTATGAAACTCACCTGGAAGCAGATTGAACCCTTCGTCAAAGCGCCGAACCCCGATGCGCGGGTTATTCTGGTTTACGGACCCGATAACGGGTTAATGCGCGAGCGCGCCAAAACGATAGGACAAACAATTGTTAGCGATTTGAATGATCCGTTTAATGCCGTCACATTAACGAGTGAGCAATTATTGGAAGATCCAGCACGCTTAGCGGACGAAGCCGGTGCTATATCGATGATGGGTGGAAACCGTCTGATCCGTATTCAGGATGGTAGCGATAAAATTGCCCCATTGATTAAAACATATTTGGAAGAGCCAAGTGCCGATAACCTCGTTATTATCGAAGCGGGTGAACTGGGCCCGAAATCCCCTTTACGCCAATTGTGTGAAAAAGGTAAGAACGCAGCAGCCGTTCCCTGCTATGTCGAAGATGAGCGTGGGATATCACAAGTTATCAAAGACATGTTACGCGAAGCTGGCTTTAATATTCAAAGCGATGCCGCCGCCTGGCTGTCCGGCGCTATTTCAGGAGACCGTTTGCGGGCACGAGGAGAGATTGAAAAGCTGATCACTTATATGGGAAAAGGCCCTGCGAATGTTACGTTAGAGGACGTTCAAAACTGTTGTGGTGAGGCGGGGGCGCAGGGTTTGGATGATCTTGTTTATGCCGTAGGAAACGGAAAAATCGAAAACGCTTTGAAGACTTTTCACAAGCTGCAGGAAGAGGGAATTGCCGATATTACAATCCTTCGATCCCTACAAAATCATTTTCGAAAATTACACTTGGTAAAAGCCACTATTGATCAAGGGGAAACTATTGATAGTGCTATTAGGGTTTTGCAGCCACCTTTATTTTTTAAACTTGAACAATCCTTTAAAGCGCAATTAACGCGTTGGTCTTTGCCTGCTTTAACGAGCACTTTAGCGCGCCTATCCGATATTGAAGCACAATCCAAACAAACAGGAACGCCTGTCAGAACATTGATTGCGCAAGCACTGCTTTCGATTTCCAAGTCAGGACATCTGGCCAAAAGCGCCTGATATTGAGGTTTTTTTAACCGAATTCGTTCATATTAAATGTTGGGAGATTTTCGAGGCGGACTTTATCCGAATTCTACACGTGCAGGCGTTTGCGACAAACGCTGCAACAAATCATCCAGCTGATCTAAATCTTTGAATTCAATCGACAAAGTACCTTCTTTGTCTGTTTTCATGCTCAAAGTCACACTCATACCAAGCAGATTAGAGATTTCTTTTTCCAAAGCCAGCGTATCAGCGTCCTTAGCTGGGCCGAAAGATTTCGATTTGGCCCCGGAGCTACGCGTTTTTATATCGCGCCCTTCACTATCAGCCGCCAGTTTTTCCGTTTGACGGACACTTAATCCTTTAGAGATCACTTCCTGCGCCAAAAGCGTTGGATTTGGCGCCTTTAGGAGTGCGCGTGCATGGCCGGCCGAGATATCACCCTGCATCACCATCACCTGAACGCTGTTCGGCAGACCCAGAAGCCGCACCATATTGGCCACGTGGCTGCGGCTTTTACCGATCGTTTCACCAACTTCCTCTGGCTTATGGCCAAAATCATCGATAAGGCTTTGATATCCTTTAGCTTCTTCAATTGGATTCAGATCATGGCGCTGTAAATTTTCAATCAAAGCGATCTGTAGGGCCTGTGCGTCATCCATTTCACGCACAACAACTGGAATTTCGTGCAATTGGGCACGCTGGGAAGCCCGCCAACGGCGTTCACCGGCTATAATTTCATATTGATCGGGTGTATGTTTACTCGCTCTTACAAGTATGGGTTGCAGTACACCATGCTCCTTTATCGAAGCTGTGAGGTCGGCCAATGCCTGTTCATCAAAAATCTGCCTGGGCTGATCGGGGTGTGCTTCGATTTGTTCAATGCCCAGCATTTTTCGTTGAACACCGGGTGTGTGGCCTTCAGGATCAACTTGAGGATACTCACCTTCTTCGTCTTCAAAAAGCGCATTTAGGCCGCGACCAAGTCCACGATTTTTTGGATTCAAGGCATCTTCGTCAGTCATAAATATCCCCTAAGCCGCATCAGACAAGTGTTTAGACGTTTTGAGTATTTTACGCTCACGCTTTATCACTTCGCTGGCTAAATGGATATAAGCCTTAGCCCCAGGGCAGCGCATATCATAAACAATAGCCGGCAATCCGTAAGAGGGCGCTTCCGACAAACGGATGTTACGAGGTATAATTGTCTTATACACCTTATCACCGAAATAGTCGCGAACATCATTCGCCACCATACCGGACAGGTTATTACGCTTATCGTACATCGTCAGAAGCACGCCATGGATATCCAACCTTGGGTTAAATGTTTTCTTGACGCGCTCGATCGTTTTAACCAAATGACTTAAACCCTCAAGAGCATAAAATTCGCATTGAAGCGGCACCACAATAGAATCGGACGCGACAAGCGCATTCAGCGTCAAAAGGCTAAGAGAGGGAGGGCAATCAATAATTACATAATCGTAAGACAGCGGTACACGCAGACCTTCCTGCAGCCTGAATTCACGGCGGCTTGTTGTCACCAGCTCAATCTCAGCTCCTGACAAATGGATGGATGACGGCAAGACCGACAACCCCGGCACCTTTGTCTGAATAGCTGTTTCGGCGACATTGGCTTCGTTAAAAATAACATCATACGCACTGGTACGAATATCAGAGCGTTTAACGCCCAGACCTGTTGTCGCGTTACCCTGCGGATCCAGATCAACCAGAAGAACCTGCTTTCCGATCGCGCTCAGCGCTGTTGCCAAGTTCACAGCCGTGGTTGTTTTACCGACGCCACCTTTCTGGTTCGCGACAGATAAAATACGCGGAATACGGGTCACAGTGATTGGCTTGCTGCCCTCACGGCTTGAAGACAGTTTCTTCGATAATGAAGGTCCGAAAGGGGTGCGGGTCATGGCGCAAATCCTTGGTTTTATAGGGTTTTAGAATAATTCGACTTTAGAAAATAAAGGCATGTAAAGTCAAGGAAAACACGTACAAAGGCGGCGTTTATGCACAATGCTTTATGTGTTTTAAAACAAGGACTTGCGCGTTTTTGTCAGTTTTGCTTATGAATTTTTCGATATTAAAATCGTACAGTTTTTGAGCTTCCTGAACCTCTTCATCGGCCTGAGCGCCTTTGGGCAGGATCATCACGAGATTAGAATTTTTGCTCCACCATGGCTCAGTCAGTCCCAGCAACTTGTTTAAATGCGCCAGAGCACGCGCTGTAATAACATCGGGCACAATATCAGTTTCACGTGAAATATTTTCGATTCGGCTCGAATGAATTGTGACGGGCGCTTTTGTTTCACGTGAAACAGTTTTTAGAAAAGAGCACTTCTTTTGATCTGATTCGATCAAATGGACATCAAGCCCGGAATTCTGAATTGCGAGCACCAAGCCCGGAAAACCGGCACCACTTCCAATATCAAACAAAATTCCGGCTGAATCGGGAATGTAGGGCAGCAACTGAAGAGAATCTTCAAAATGTCGCTGCCAAGCATTCTGGATCGTTGCGGGGCTAATAAGATTGATTTTCTCCTGCCATTTTAACAGAAGCTTGTGATACTGATCTAAGCGAGGATCAGGCCGCATTGCTGTCTTCTGCGCGGCGCTTAACATGACGCAGTAGAGCGGTTACGGCAGCCGGTGTAACGCCCGGGATACGGGCAGCAGCGCCCAAAGTCGCTGGCCGGGCGTGTTCCAGCTTTTGGCGCACCTCATTGGATAGGCTACCGACTTGCGTATAATCGAGCTCAGCAGGTAAAAGCAGAGCCTCATCCTTGCGAAAGGCCACAATATCGGCCTCTTGGCGATCCATATATCCTGCATAAGTAGCATCTATTTCAATCTGTTCACGAATGTTTTGATCTACAGAGCCCAGCTCCGGCCAAACAGGGATTAAAGCTTCCCAATTAATATTCGGGTATCTCAGAAGATCAAAAGCAGAGCGCCTGCGGCCATCTTTATTCACCTTTAAATCATGCGCTTCCAGTTCGTTTGGTGTAGCCTGTAAGTTATGGATTAGGGCATTTGCAGCCTCTAATTTTTCTTTTTTGGCCGACCAGCGTGTTTCACGTGAAATACCGATACAGCCCAATTCAAGCCCGCGATCTGTGAGACGTTGATCAGCGTTGTCAGCACGCAATTTTAGACGATATTCCGCTCTGGATGTAAACATGCGATAAGGCTCAGGCGCGCCGCGGGAGATCAAATCATCGATCAAAACACCAATATAGGCTTCAGCGCGATCCAAAATGAATGTTTCAGCCGTTTCACGTGAAATAGCCTTACTTTGAAGGGCAGCGTTCAATCCCGCCATAAGGCCCTGCGCTCCAGCTTCTTCATAACCTGTTGTACCGTTAATTTGTCCTGCCAGAAACAGGCCAGGAACTTTTTTGGTCTCCAAAGTGGCCTTCAAATCCCGAGGGTCGACATAATCATATTCAATGGCATAGGCCCATTCGATGACTTTCGCGTTTTCCAGTCCCGGAATGGTTTTCAGCATCGCTTCTTGAACTTCCGTCGGCAGGGCATTGGATATGCCATTTGGATAGACTGTGTGATCATCCAAACCCTCGGGTTCCAGAAAAACCTGGTGGCGAGGCTTATCCGCAAATCGGACAACTTTATCTTCAATGGACGGACAATAACGTGGCCCTTCACCTTCGATTTGCCCGGAATACATGGGCGCGCGATGCAGATTATCCTTGATAATTTGATGGGTTTTATCGTTCGTATAAGTAATGTGACAAGGGATCTGCGGCACATCGATTGTATCGGTCATATAAGAAAAAGGCTTTGGTGTTTCATCACCATCCTGGACCTCCAAAACATCCCAATTAATCGTGCGACCATCCAAACGGGCAGGGGTTCCGGTTTTTAGGCGAGCAAGCGGAAAGTTAAGCCTATCAAGGGTTTCAGCGAGTCCTATCGTTGGCTTTTCACCGACGCGACCTGCCGGAATTTTCTCATCACCACGATGAATTAGACCACGCAAAAATGTCCCTGTCGTCAGAACGACAGCCTTACACATGAGCTTTCGGCCATCACCTGTTTTCACACCTCTGATCTCATTGGCATCATCAAGTATTAGGTCATCCGCGCCGCCTTCAACGAGAGTGAGATTTGGATAATCGTTCAGCTCAGCCTGCATGGCTTCCCGATATAATTTACGGTCTGCCTGAGCACGCGGCCCGCGAACAGCCGGCCCTTTGGACGCGTTGAGCATGCGGAATTGAATTCCGGATTGATCGATGATTCTGCCCATGAGGCCATCCAGAGCATCGATTTCTCTGACCAAATGACCTTTTCCGAGCCCGCCAATCGCGGGATTGCAAGACATCACACCGATTGTGTCGAGCTTATGCGTTAGAAGGGCGGTCTTAGCCCCCATACGCGCAGAAGCAGCCGCGGCCTCACAGCCTGCGTGCCCACCACCCACAACAATGACATCATAGAATTCCATGGGTGCTTTATATATTATATCCAAGGAAAATTACCAGAAAAAAGGCATCGGATCCCGGCCTTCGCCAGGATGCCGTTATAAACGTCATTTTCCGATACAAAAGTCGCGGAAAATGACGTCCAGCAAATCTTCGACGTCTACACGCCCTGTAATACGACCCAACATACGGACAGCCATGCGTAAATCCTCAGCAACCAGTTCGGGTAAATCTGCTGTCATGGAATGCTGCAGAGATTCGAGGGCTTTATTCAGATTTTCGCGATGACGCTGACGGGTCAGAGA
>JBCCLQ010000108.1:0-6349 GCA_039026795.1 Pseudomonadota bacterium | reverse complement strand
AATGGCTGGGTAAGTCTTCGGTAGACACGCTTTCGCCCTTGATATCGCCATAGCGGTCTAAAATTGTACCATCCGATGCTTTCACAATGATGGTCGGTCTGCGTTCAAAGACCATGGCTTCGGTGACATCGGGAAGCTCAGTCGCGTACCAAGCAATCATAATGCCCAGACCGATGGCGACCCAAAGACCCAGCACGAAACACCATTTAACTGCGCCGCGCATGAAGGTCGAAAAGCCGCCCCTTGTTTTATTGGGACCCTTCTTTTTCTTACCTTTGGTCTTTTTCTTCGCTGTCTTCTTTTTAGCCATGCGTTCTTATACACAAATAGTTAGAAGGGGAAAATTTATTTTCCCCTTCGCGTTCAAACGCCACGCAGGCTCCGCCGAACTATCGGCGGGTCGCAGTCGCGACCTTACGTGACATAAAATCATTGTTTTTATGTCACTGAAATGCGGCTTGAAAATGGCAGATTTTCAGTGTTTTGGGAAAATCTAAGCGACTTTCATGCGCAAGGCTGGTGCGGCAGGAGCTAGGGTAGGGGCCATACGTGGTTTTAGAACTCTATCTGCTGGTTTTGAAGCTTGAGCGGCTTGTATCATGGCTGAACGCATAGCGACCACTTCTTTTTGCCCGCCAATGGCTGACCGTCTCCAGCGCTCGGCATCATGCATTGGAGTTTCTTTGCGTTTGTGGCGATACATTTCAACACTTACAACATTTGCCGCATGTTGCGTATTGCTCACTGCTTGCTTGAATTTAGCCATAGAAACAGGAGCTTGTGGTTGAGGTGCGGTAGATTGTTTTGCAGGTTTTAGAGGCGCCGGGGCTGCGTTAGCCGCCTTTTGTTTCATGAGACCGATGTCAGAGGTAATGTCTCTGCGCGCTAAATGACCTTTCGCAGAGACGGCAAAACCACCGTGAGCAACGCTTCTCATCTTATTGAGACTGGTTGCACCTAGATCCTTTGCTGTATTTATTCCTGCAGGTCGCATGAATCGCTTATTCCTTCAATTGAATGGCGGGAGCATACTCCTAATTATGCAAAAATCAAGGTTTTTCTACTCACACGTTAGCCAGTAACGTTTTCGGGCAGGGAATTGTTCAGTTTCCGGCAGCTCATCATCAAACTCACCACCACAGAATTCGATGATACGCGTGGCGGCGGCATTTTGCGGATCAACAGTCAGTAAAGCGCGGTCAATCCCGATGTAATTCACATATGGCATGGATTTTTGCAGTATTTTCTTACCGAAGCCCTTTTCCCGCAAAGTCGGGCGAATGATAAAGGTGAGGTGACCGCCCCATTTTTCCAGATGCCAGTTCAGGCGATGGCGGATATTGACGGAGCCGTAATATTCGCCGTCCTTAACCATCCAGAGCACTGTTTCGGGGACGGGTTCGACCCAGTCCTGAAAATTATGCTGCGGGTATTGGCGTTCATCGCGCAAGCCGTCAATGAACCCATCAAAGTTGGTGTTCAGATCAGCAATGTTCAAATGGCCGTAGAAGCCTTCGGATTGATATTCCATCAATGCTGCGAGAAAGCTGTCTTTGTAGTCTGCGACGGGTCTGATTAATTTCGATGCGGCCATAGTGTTAAAATATTAGGAAAGGAAGAGCGCGGCAAGCCCCAGAAAGCCAAAAAAGCCGACAACGTCGGTTACAGTTGTGAGAAAGACTGTAGACGAAACAGCCGGATCGGCGCCGTATTTGTTGAGGACGATTGGAATCCCAGCGCCACAGAAGCCAGCGATAATCAAATTCAAAACCATAGCGCTGGCGATCACCATGCCGAGGGCAGGGTTTGCATACCACAGTGCGGCGACCAGTCCGATGATCACGGCGAAGGCGACACCATTGAGTGTGCCGACCAATGTTTCCTTCCAGATAATACGCATGGTGTTGGTGGAAGACAGTTCCTTGGTCGCAAGTGCACGCACGGCTACGGTCAGTGCCTGTGTGCCCGCGTTGCCGCCCATGGACGCCACAATCGGCATCAGGATGGCGAGTGCCACGACGTCTTCTATTGTGCCTTCAAAAAAGGAGATGACGATAGAAGCGAGAATGGCGGTGAGCAGGTTGACGAAGAGCCAGCGAAAACGGTTTCCGGTTGTGGAGAGCACCGCGCGGTAGAGGTCTCCGCCATCAACCCCGGCAAGTTTCAGGATATCTTCCTGTGCTTCTTCATTAATCACCTCAATCACATCATCGACTGTAATCACACCGATAAGCCTTTCATCAGCGTCGATAACAGGTGCTGATCCCAAACCTTCGCGGCGGAAGAGCAGGGCGACATCCTCCTGGTCCATATCGGCCGGGATGATGTGCGGTTCATCGAGCATCAGGTTTTCGAGTTTTTCCGAGCGTTTCGCGCGTAAGAGATGCGAGAGCGGAATTTCCCCAGCCACGTGATAGGCCGGTGTGATGACGATGATATCAAAGAAATCTTCCGGTAAGTCGGCGGCGGCGGCGCGCAAATAATCAACCGTTTTGCCGACCGTCCAGAATTCGGGCACGGCAACATATTCGCGCTGCATCAGACGGCCAGCGGAATCCTCAGGGAAGCTCAGGCCTTCCTCCATCGCTACCCGCATTTGCGCGGAGAGTTTGCGGATGACGTCCTGCTGGAAATCATCATCCAGATTGATCAGTAAATCGAGCGCATCATCAGAGTCCAGCGAGGACACAATATCGGCCACTTTGTGCGCAGGCATTGCGGACAGCGCCGATTGGCGCAAGTCGGGGTCGATTTCCACAAACAGTTCAGGCGAGAGTTTATGACCGTAAAGCCCGAACATTTTGATGCGGTCTTCGGGGCTGATTTTATGGATCAGATCCACGGTATCGGCGAGGCTCAGTTCTGCCAGAAGTTCTTTCAGAGGGTTGTTTTCATCTTCCTGCAACGTGGCGCAGATTTCTGTAATGCGCTCATCACTCAGGCCGATATTGATTGTATCGACCAGCTCTTCGAATTCCTCTGTGATGGATGCGTCCGCTGTCATGCGTTGTTCTTAAACCACTTCGCATGAGGTGTCACGGGGGGATGATGGGCTATCCTAGTGAAAAATGTTGACATAACATTTTTTACAAGCTAAGGGAATATTATGAATATAGTAGATCTTTTAAGAATTGCAGTTACGTCATGGGCAAATTTTGAGCCTGAAGGTACCTCTGAAGAAGCTGTATCCCAGCTTTACTCTTTAGTTCGCTTAAATGAAAAGGAAGATTTACAAGCGCAACAAGAACAACGTTTAGCTTCTATAAGACGTATTCTTGAAATTGTTGCGCGTGGAATACACATAGGAGCGGGCTATAACACAGGTAAAGTTATTGAGTTTATGCAAGGATTTATGCCAGCCTTGACCTCAACAATCCGGGCAAAGGGTGTTGCTCAGTATGATAGAGAGGCAAGAGAGTTTTTTCTTGATACTCTTATTGCAACGACAAAACATGAACCCAAACAACACCCTAACCCCCAGCACAGAAGGATAACAGTTCAAACATATATGGATTGCTTGCTTGCGCAAGAGGGGTATGACCATGAGAAGTTTTCGGTGATTGTCGATTGTATGGATGATTGGATGTATGATTATCCTGATTGTAATAGCGGTATAAATCCATTTGGTCGGATTTCTGTATATTCTGGAAGAGACCCTGCCGCTGCGGATATGTTGGCTAAAAAGCTGGAGGCAATTGAAGCGTCTGAACTTGGATCGACAAAAAACACACCTATATCTTTTTTGAAATCGATAGAGGAAGGTTTCATTTTAACGGCTTCCGATAAACCAATAGTTTTGTCTTTAATCGCGATAGCCAACAATAACTACGATAATATTACGGATAGATTGAATAGGGGGAGATATCCAATCGAGGTGGTAGAAAGATTGGTTGATTTGCTCGGTAAATCGAGTGATAGCACCGAGCCACATAGATTGATGGAAGATAAGCATGTTTCTGAAGCTCTTGGTGAGGTTGTTCTAAAAGCTGTTCCGGAAAGCGCAATCTCTTACAATTTTGATTTTCGCACTTATGATTTGGGATCTTTTAGAGCAAGTGATCTGTTGGGCAAATACCTCAAATTATCTAATGTTCCATCAGATACGCCAGTTTTGACGCGTTATTTTGCGGGATCCTCATTTCCTGTTGGTGGACACGATAGGCATATATGGTTCATTCCAACGATATCTAAGGATATAGAGACCATCTTGCCAAGGATTGATAGGGTTTCTAGTCCCGAACAGCTTTCTGCTATGGGATATGCCTATGTGAAAGCAGGGCGGCATGCTGATATCATGAAAGAAGAATTGCAATCTGAGGATTATGGTTCTGAAGAGTCGCTTAAGCGGATCGCAGCCAGGATTAAAGCTGTTGATGGGACAAAATATAGGCTATTTTTGTAATTATATTAAAGAGCTCAGAAAGCCGACGGTCTCTTAAGCCGCCATGTTGGCGTCGAGACCGCCTGATTCCTGTTCTTGCTCAAACACTTGGGCTTCGGCAGTCGCCAATGCAGTCACGTTAAAGATTCCGCGCGCGCTGGAAGCGGGCGTTAGAATGTGCGCAGGACGCGCGGTACCCAGAAGGATCGGACCGATTGCGATAGAGTCACCCAAAATTTTGATGATGTTGTAAGCGATAGAGGCTGAATCCACGTTCGGGCAGACAAGCAGGTTTGCCATGCCTTCGAAATTCGAATTCGGCATGATGACGTTTCGGATATCCTCAGACAGAGCTGTATCGGCATGCATTTCCCCATCGATTTGCAGATTGGGAGATCGTCTACGAATTTCTTCGTAAGCGGAGCGCATTTTTCGTGCAGTTTCATGGTCATGTGAGCCAAAGTTCGAGTGAGATAATAACGCAATTTTAGGGTCAACACCGAAGCGTTTTATTTGTTCGGCCGCCATGATTGTGATGTCTGAAATTTGGGATGCGCTAGGGTCAGGATTGACGTGCGTATCGGTGATGAAAAATGTCCCTTTTGCATGCACCAGGCCGCACATCGCGCCAGCCGTTTGGATGCCGGGTTTCAGGCCGATAATGTCGCGGATATGTTCGCGGTGGTTGAGGAATTTACCTTCCGTACCGCAGATAACCGCATCAGCTTCGTTCTTATGGACCATCAAGGCGCCGATAACCGTGTTTTTGGTACGCACGGTTGTGCGCGCCATAGCAGGGGTGACCCCTTGGCGTTGCATGATGTCGTGGTAGCTTTGCCAGTAATCTTTATATCGTTTGTCATCATCGGGATCGACGAGTTCAAAATCCTCACCGATCTTGATGCGCAGGCGTAGCTTCTCTAAACGCGCTTCGACAACATAGCGACGGCCAATTAAAATCGGCTTGGCCATATTTTCGTCGATCACCATCTGAACAGCCTGTAACACACGCTCATCTTCACCTTCACAGTAAACGATACGCTTCGGATCGCTTTGCGCTTTACTAAAGAGTGGGCGCATGACAAGGCTGGTTTTCACGTTAAAGCCTTGCAGGCGATGTTTATAGGCATCCCAGTCCTCAATCGGGCGGGTGGCCACGCCACTATCCATTGCAGCTTTGGCAACAGCCATCGGCAGTTCGATAATCAGGCGCGGATCAAACGGTTTCGGGATCAGATATTCCGGTCCGAATTCCAGATTTTCATTGCTGTAGACTGAGGCCACTTCCGGTGTGGCTTCTTTACGCGCGAGTTCGGCAATCGCCTTCACACAAGCGATTTTCATTTCCTCGTTAATCGCTGTCGCACCCACATCGAGCGCACCGCGGAAGATGAACGGGAAACCAAGGACGTTGTTCACCTGGTTCGGGAAGTCGGAACGGCCTGTACAGATCAGCGCATCAGGCTGACCTTTCAGTGCCTCTTCAGGCATAATTTCAGGGGTCGGGTTTGCCAAAGCCATAATCAGTGGTGCCTTCGCCATTTTGGAAACCATTTTGGCATCCAAAACATTCGCAGCAGACAGGCCGAGGAAGATATTGGCATCTTCCAATGCATCATCCAGTGAGCGGGCATTGGTTTCAACCGCATATTGCGTTTTGTACTCATCCATGCCTTCGGTGCGGCCTTTATAGATTACACCAGAGCGGTCACAGACGATGATATTATCTTTCGGTAAGCCAAGTTCTACCAGCAAGTTCAGGCAGGCCATGGCCGAGGCACCGGCACCGTTGGCGACCAAGCGCACATCGGTAATTTTCTTATCTTCCAAATGCAGCCAGTTCAGGAAAGCAGCGGACACAATAATAGCCGTGCCGTGCTGATCATCATGGAAGACGGGAATATTCATGCGTTCGCGCAGGCGTTTTTCAATTTCAAAACATTCCGGCGCTTTGATGTCTTCGAGGTT
>JBCCLQ010000107.1:0-6428 GCA_039026795.1 Pseudomonadota bacterium | reverse complement strand
GAAGAATTCGCACGATGCATCGATGAAATTGATGTCCTTGTGCTGGCCGTCAAACCGCAAATCCTTGAAAGCCTGTGCTCACAAATCAGCAATCAGGTATCGGATTCCTTGCCTATCCTATCCATTGCGGCAGGCTATAGCTTAAACTCGTTTCATAAAGCTTTTCCTGAAACTCAGCCTATTATCCGCTGTATGCCCAACACGCCGGGTGCTATCGGCAAAGGCATCACGGGCATTCTCAAAACCGATACACTCACACCTGACCATCAATCCATGGCCAACACCCTGCTCTCCGCGCTTGGCGAAGTCGTTTGGGTCGACGATGAAAACCTTATGGACAGCATTACAGCTGTTTCAGGCAGTGGCCCTGCTTACGTGTTTTATTTGATCGAAGCGCTCACGAAAGCAGCTATAGATTCAGGCCTTACTGAAGACACGGCCACAACACTCGCGCGGCAAACCGTGATTGGCGCAGCCGCCTTGGCCGATAACCAAACCGATGTTCCGGCCTCGACATTACGCGAAAATGTGACATCACCCGGTGGCACAACCGAAGCAGCCTTAAACATTCTTATGGATGGACAATTTCAGGATGCGCTTACGCAAGCTGTCAAGGCCGCTACTCAACGCGGCAAAGAGCTCTCTGAATAATAACTAATTATTCCCCTCTCCCATTGGGAGAGGGTTAGGGTGAGGGGTTATAATCTTTATTTGAAACGATGAATTCTACCCCCTCACCACTGCAGCTATCATTTTTCAAAAAAAAATGAAGTTTCGTTACCTCTCCCTGAGGAAGAGGAAAAAACACTTAATCTTTGGAAGGTGTGGTCGCGTTTGTACCCAAACCAATATCTTTCGCCAATTGACTACGCTGCTTGGCGTAGTTCGGGGCAACCATCGGATAATCAGCCGGCAGATTCCAGCGCTCACGGTACTCTTCAGGGCTCATGTTATAAGCCGTTTTCAAATGACGCTTCAGCATCTTCAACTTCTTACCGTCTTCCAGACAAATGATGTAATCCGGTGTCACAGAGCGCTTGATCGGTACAGCAGGCTGAGGGCGCTCACCCAGCATCAGATTCTCATTCCCCAATGAAGACAGTGTTTTAAAAACCTGCTCCATCATCGCTGTGACTTCGCTCGCGCTCATTGTGTTGTTCGATACATGCGAAGACACAATATCAGTCGTCAAAGTCAGTAACTCGGAATGTGTAACAGAATCTGGCATTCATTTATCCTTTTAAAATTTCTGCATCAGAAACTAATACTTCGCTAGAAAAATTCAACTAAAAACGGATTTTTTTGAATAATGACCTGATGATTACTTCAGATTAACTTAAGAATCCGCCAAAACACGGGGTTTGTGTTTGGGTTGCGACACATCTGCACCACGCAAATAGATCGGTTCGGGTTCACGGTGAAGTTCGGGCTTATCTGCCATGGATGCCAAAACACCAGGATCAATCTCTGAAACACTCACAATCTGGTCAAACTGCTTCGCCTGCTCCCCTATGCTACCTATAAATCGATCCACCGTATCACTAACCAAAAGATCAATTTTATCATGGACTTGATTGAGTATATTTAAACCGTTATCTGCAACCATATTAGAGCGCGGTTTGGCATCATGATCGTAGAAGCGCGCATAAAAATCAGCGCGTTTGGTCTCTAAAACGATACAGAATGTTTTGTTTTTATGCTCTGTGGATATCTGATATGCCAATGCATCCAGCGTCGCAATACCAATCAGCGGAATATCCAGTGTCAGCGCCAATGTACGCGCAGTTGACAGTGATATACGCAAGCCTGTAAACGATCCCGGTCCCACCGT
The DNA here is from genome assembly GCA_039026795.1 of Pseudomonadota bacterium. Lineage (GTDB taxonomy): Bacteria > Pseudomonadota > Alphaproteobacteria > Micavibrionales > Micavibrionaceae > JAUHXT01. The sequence continues at coordinate 4,597 of JBCCLQ010000107.1, read as the reverse complement.
TGTAACAATCGCATCCAGATCTTCGAAGGAAACACCGGCCTCATCCAAAACATCTTGAATGAGTGGCACGAGAATTTTGGCCTGTGCGCGCTCAGCCTCCACAACGCGTGACACACTCTGCCCGCTTTCCGTATCCAGAAACCCAACACAACACGGCCCAAGTGCCGTATCCAGCGATAGTATTTTTTGAAAACCGTTAGACAATCTGGCAAACGTCATCAAATTCAAAACGCGGCGAGCGATCAAAAATACTTTCCGGATCGCCATAGCCCAGATTACACAGGAAGTTCACTTCGATCTTATCCTGATCGGGGAAAAACTCTTTGCGCGTCGCGTCCTTATCAAACCCTGACATTGGCCCACAATCGAGTCCTAAAGCCCGCGCCGCCATGATAAAGTAGCCCGCCTGTAACGTTCCGTTCCGCCATGCCGTTTCTTTGATCGACTTATCATTACCCACAAACCAGCTTTTCGCATCCGTATGCGGGAACAATTTCGGCAAATGCTCGTAAAACTCTAGATCAAACGCCAAAATGGCCACGACAGGCGCACTCATGGTCTTATCAACATTACCCGCCATCAAATGCGGCTTTAAACGCTCCTTCGCGTCGTTAGAGGTCAAAAACACCGTGCGCATTGGTGAACAATTCGCACTGGTCGGTCCGAATTTCACCAAATCATGCAACGCTTTCAACAAGACTTCACTCACGGGCTTATCCTGCCATCCGTTATAGGTGCGGGCTTCACGGAATAAAATATCCAGCGCTTCGTCGCTGATAATGGCATGGTCGGCTCTATTGATTTTGGCATCGGCACTCATGGCGTAATCCTCTTTCGTAGGCTTCTAAGTATCTCGCACTCTATTGGGCTGTCGTAAAAGATCAAGTCCTATCTCCTACCTCGTCATACCGGAAGTTATGTTGAACCTGAAAAGCATTGCTTTTCATTGGTGAAACTTACTGTCCGGTATCCATAGATAAGGATTTACCCTAACGTCAAATAGATTCCAGCCTGCGCTGGAATGACGGAGGAGTACTGACGATTTATGATGGTTTTTTCCGCATAATCCTTATAATCACATCCGATGTTGTACCGTTTTCTCATATTGATCCTTGCCATATTAAGCCTGCCTGCAAGCCTCGAAGCGGCCCCCTTCAGGGATTATGACGACATCTCCGCGACCATTTTTGCCTATAACCGTATTGGTGAAGACCACGATTCCCAAAATAATCTGCGCCTCGATCAATTTGAATCGCATATTCAGGAATTGATTGATGGTGATTATCATGTCAAAGCCTTGACGGACGTGATTAGCGCTTTCCAATCCAATACACCGCTACCTAAAAATACGGTCGTTCTAACTTTTGATGGCGGTTACCGTTCTATTTTAAACAACGCTATTCCTCTGCTGGAAGATAACGACCTGCCCTACACGCTCTTCATACCGTCTAATCTGATGAGCGTAGCCAATCAGCAATATCTGAACTGGACAGATTTAAAATCGATCTCGAAATCCGATCTGGCGACCATCGGCATCCATCCAGCGGCTTACACGTCCTTGCGCGGTAGCGATAAAACGATCATTCAGCGCAATATCAATACCGCTCTTGGTGATTTTCAAAAACACCTGGGCGAACGCCCGAAATTATTCGCTTACCCATTCGGCGATTACGATGATGCTTACGCAGATATCATTGGTGATTACGCCTTTGATGCTACGCTTGGTCTGCAATCTGGTGTGGCTTATTACGCTCATGACTTAAGCGCCCTGCCCCGCTTTAACATGACCGAACGCTATGGCGATTTATCCCGCTTCCGCATGGCGGCACAGGCATTGCCGTTCCCTGTGAAAGACATTGATCCGCACACACCTGCCTTGCAAACCAATCCACCCTCCATCGGGTTCACAGTGCATTCGGATTTTGCAAACAAGGTCGATGGCTTAAGCTGTTTTGCCAGCAATGGAGATAAACCGATACTTGAAAAACTGGGCGATAACCGTTTGGAATTACGTTTAAAAGAACCCTTTATCCGTGATCGCGGACGTGTGAACTGCACGCTCGCGGCAGGTAAAAATGATGACGGTGAGACTATCTTCCGTTGGTTCGGCCTTTTGTTTACGACCGACTAATATTGCTCGACAGGGCGAACTTCCTGAACTTCCGGCACATAGTGTTTAAGCATATTCTCAATGCCTGCCTTCAATGTCATGGTCGATGATGGGCATCCGGCGCAGGCACCACGCATCTCCAGATAGGCAATGCCGTCTTCAAAACGATTGAAAATAATATCACCGCCGTCTTGGGCCACCATCGGCCGAACACGTGTTTCAATCAATTCACGGATTTGCGCGGAAATTTCATCTTCTTCGATATCTTGCGCGGGCTCATCTACCACACCGCCGTGGAATAGTGGCTGTCCGGTTGTGAAATGCTCCATCACGGTTGCCAAAACACGGGGCTTTAACGCCTCCCAATCGGCAGCATCACCTTTGGTCACAGATATAAAATCCTTACCGTAAAACACGCTTTCAACACCGTCCAAATCAAACAGACGCTGAGCCAGGAGTGACCGCGTACCTTCTTCCTTGGTTTTGAATTCAGCCACACCACGGTCAATAACCGTTTGACCGGGTAAAAACTTCACAACAGCCGGGTTCGGCGTTTCTTCTGTCATAATAAACATGTCAAAGACATAAGGCGCTATAAGTGTAAAAACAAGAGAATTCGATTATAAAGTCAGCGAAAACAATCATTTTCGAGAACCGGAACGGAACATACATAACGGTATTTGAGTACCGGAAGCACAGAAAATGATTGTTTGCAGGTCTTTAGAATTGAATTATGCCGTCAGGCTTGCCTTGAAACCAGAATAACTTCTCGGCTTTTTTCAGGAAATTGCGGTAATGCCCTGTCGGAATTTCATTATATGTCTTTTTAAAATCAACGGATTTGATAATCCCCATGAACGGGAAATACCAATCATTGAAAGCATGCTCGAGCGCTGAACACTCAACAATAAACATGGTGTCATAATATAGCGATGCAAACATAATGCTGCCGCGCTTTTCAAACACGGTGCCGTCATTATCTGTATATCCGGCCAAAGCATAAGATGCATGCCAGCGCCCCAATCCCGCATCATCGACAACTTTTGATAAGTTATAATCCTGATATTCGCCCAAATAAGTCTGCCAGAACGGTGTACTCACCGCTTCTTTTTGAATGGATCGGCCATAGCTGGGTGGGAAAATCACATAGCGTTTATCATCGCGCGTCTTCACTACACATTTCGGATATCCGTTCGTGGAGGGGCCAACAACTGTAATGATGTCATCAACATTCTGATTGCTTGTGCGTTTCCAGGTATCCGGGAACGTTAGCGTGAAATGGCTTTTCGGGTCTTCCCACAAATAATAATCCGCTTTCGCGGTTTGAGGAATCAGCAAAAACAATGTCAGAAGTAAAAAACGAACCATCATCTGCAAAGTATATCATTAACTTTGCTGTTTCCGCCAAGTCCTAAGCGCGCCAAAAGCCCATTTTATCCATAGACTCATGCAAAATCGGGTTGGCCAGCGCATTGGCTTTTTCGGCTCCCGCCTTTAAAACAGCGTCGATGTCACCCGGATTGGCCATCAGTTCATTCATTTTGGCCGTGATCGGCGCTAATTTCTCAACACATAAATCGGCCAAAGCGGGCTTAAACTCACCAAACCCCTTCCCTGCAAATTCATTCACAATTTGCTCTTTTGTTTGCCCTGACAGGGCTGCATAAATCGAATACAGATTATCCACTTCCGCGCGCTCTTCCAGCCCCTTAACATCATCGGGCAATGGGTGCGGGTCAGTTGTTGCCTTCTTGATTTTCTTTGCAATCAAATCCGCATCATCGGTCAGATTGATACGCGTCATATCGCTCTCGGCAGACTTGCTCATTTTCTGCGTTCCATCGCGCAAAGACATTACACGCGTGGCTTCACCGGTAATCACGGGTTCAGGCAATGGGAAAAACTCCTCACCATCACAGAATTTATGATTAAAGCTTGAGGCTATCTCGCGGGTCAGTTCCAAATGCTGTTTCTGATCTTCACCAACAGGAACATGTGTGGCCTTGTAAATCAAAATATCTGCCGCCATCAAAACAGGATAGGCAAACAATCCGACACTCGCCCGCTCTTTATGCTTGCCCGCCTTATCCTTGAACTGCGTCATGCGCTCCAGCTTGCCCATCTGTGCAACGGAACCCGCAAACAACCACATCAACTGCGCATGTGCAGGAACCGCGCTTTGCGCAAAAATCGTCGACTTCTTCGGATCAACCCCGCTTGCGATATAAGCTGCCGCAATCTCACGTGTGCTTTGCGCCAGCTCGGCCGGATCATGCCCTGCCGTAATCGCGTGTAAATCGACCACGCCGTATAAACACTCCGCGCCTTCATCCTGTAACGCCACCCAATTCTTCAACGCCCCCAGGTAATTCCCAAGGTGAAGCCGATTGGTCGGTTGCATACATGATAAAATGCGTTTCATATTACGCGCTCTTTCTACTCAAATATCGTTTCAAATCCTGCACATCAATAACCTTCAGGCGCAGG
>JBCCLQ010000106.1:0-6479 GCA_039026795.1 Pseudomonadota bacterium | reverse complement strand
TTCAGGCGCCTTATCAATATTCTCAACACTCTCACCCGCGCCAAAGCGCTGTGCAATCGCCGCTGTCAGCGTCGTCTTACCGTGGTCCACGTGACCAATCGTTCCAATGTTCACGTGCGGCTTATTTCTCTCGAATTTTTCTTTACTCATTTTCTCTTCTCCTTAAAGTAAATCTTATGCATATATCTTGGCCATTGCTGCGACTTGCCTTTTTAGTTCTGGCGTCATTAATGCACCTTTTCCTTTTTGCGGCAAAAACCAACATCTTTTATCACCAGCGGCGTGGCCAAAATCTTTTAATGTGGCCCCGTTTTTCGGAGTACTATCCAAAGCCATCGGTATACCTCTATTTCCAACTATTTTCAAACCCTCAATCAAATAAAAAACCCGCCAACCGAAGTCAAGCGGGTTTTTGTGGTTATTATGACCTATTTATTTACTTAATGCTCTGTTACGAGACGTGATCACAGGCGCGCCTTGCATGTTAGTTACATGGGCACCCATTCTTTTAAGTCCCAAGGCTTCCTGCCTGCTCAATGCAACATTAATTTCAATAGTTTGGCCTGCAGATACGCGCTGATTTCCTACAATTACGGATTCTTCACCGCGACGACGCGCAGCAGCTGTCAAAGCTGATCTGACCGCTCCTGCATTACCCAAAATTTCAACACGCATAATAGGATAACGCATTTCCTTTGCTAGGCCACTTTTAGTTAGACCTGGTGCTCTAGCAACACCTGAAAACGCGTCAGTTCCATTAACTGTAGAGCCTGTAGGCTTATGGCCCGCAGCAATTAAAACCCGTTCTGCAGCTGCATAGGTTGCGCTAATCTTGGGTAAATCACCAGTTTGAGCTGCATGAACAGCCAGCTCTTCATCTGTTGTGTCTAAGAACGGTAAAGCGGAAAAAGGAGGTTCTTGCCTATCTAGGCTTCTTGCTAGTTGATCAGCTTTAGCATCGATCTCAGCATGGGTAGTTACTCTGCGAGCATTTCTGTCAGCTTCATCAGCTCTAGCCTCGTCCAAAGCTTCGCGTAATGAAACATTACCAGCTCGGCGGATACCACCACTACGAGCTCTCTTCGCTCTTTTCTCACTTTTTCTATAACCCTTACTTCCTGGCATAGTTTTTACCCTCTCAGTTGTACTTAAATTAATTTTTTCTCATGAACAGCTTATGTTTATAGCCAGAAAAATTTGAAATGCAACAACTATTTCGGAAAATCGTGGCAATGCACCATAAAAAGAAATAATATTTCAAAAATGGAAACGGCTAGCGGACAGCCGCAGAACAAAAAAGACTTTACTGCCATCGGTTTACTGGCTAGAGATAAAGCCTCGCGCGGGCGTAGTTCAATGGTAGAACGTCAGCCTTCCAAGCTGAATATGCCGGTTCGATCCCGGTCGCCCGCTCCACTCCCCCGATATTACGCTACTCTTAAGCTTGGAGCGGGAACATTGCTGTTTGCTGCCAATTCTGCTGACCCGTCTTCAACTATTCTCAATTCAGGCAATTGAATAGTGGTGCCTGCATAAATTCTGTCAGGATCAATAATGCCAAAATTTAATTGGACAACCTGCTCAATATATTGTTCGACCGTCAAACCGGCTGCCTTGATCTGATCAAGGCCGACAGTATTCGCAACAATATGTTCCAGACCACGCCAATCCGCACTTGTTACATCATAAGAAGTTTGCGCGAATAAAGGCGTTGATGTGGTTGTATCTTCAACAACGATATCCGGCAGTGCCGCCGCTTCTTGTAAAACCGCTGCCAGAGGCGTTTGCACACCCACTGCTCTTGTCACCAGCGTTTCTTCTGCCGCAGTTTCTAATGCTGCCGTTGGTTCGGCTGCATCTTCTGGTTCAGATGCAAAGAAATCACGAATTGAGTCTTCCGCCGGGAAATTGACCTTATCACCGACATGAATAACACTCGGGTTCGAAATATCAGGGCTGGCAAATGCCACCGCTTCTCTTAAATCCTGAACACTGACATTATCACCAAATGCTTCGCGGATCGCATCACCCGTCATTGGAATACCGTAGTTTTTACCAATCAGACGATCCAAAGAATAATCACCGCTGACAATTGTGTATTCTGTTGCATTTTCCAAACTCAATGGTTGGCCTTCTGCAAAGGCTTCTGTGATGGATTCAATGGATGGAATAACCAGCTCTTGGCCAGGGTTGATTTCATTGATGTTATCAATGCCGCTGGCTTCTTGAATCGCACCCAAGACGTGTTGAATTTCAACGCCTTTACCAAACAGGAATTCCAAAGTCTCAGGATCACATTCTTCAACACCCCAATAGTCTTCCAGGAAATGGATAACGGTGTGCATGTCATCAGGCAGAGTCACTGTTTCCGCGCCAGCTTGCAATTGCTCAACAACGTCGTTTGTCAGTTCCGGCAACTCATAAAATGTACCATCCCAAACAAGGCACGGATCAACATGTACGGGTGGAGCAGGTTCAACAGGTGGATGCATAACCTGCTGCGTGGGTGGAACAGGCTCAACAGGCGTTTCTTCCGGAATACAAATCGGAATGCGCTGTTCATACTGTGTTATATTTGTAAAGCCATCACGACACTCTAAATTTCTGTCATTACCGTTATCTATATCTGGACGTGGTCTTTCCGGCTCAGGCTGAGGCTCAGGATCCGGTTTTGGATCTGGTTTCGGATCCGGTTTTGGATCTGGTTTCGGATCCGGTTTTGGATCCGGTTTTGGATCTGGTTTTGGATCTGGTTTCGGATCCGGTTTCGGATCCGGTTTTGGATCTGGTTTTGGATCTGGTTTCGGATCCGGTTTCGGATCCGGTTTTGGATCCGGTTCTGTTATACCATTGGCATGTGCTTCGTTTGCACTAAATGCTTCCTGAACGCCGAAACCAACCAAAGCGCTTAAAGTCGATGCTTGTGCTGCACGGCCCCAAGTTGCACCAGCAGCAAGCACATCTCCAATCGCGCTGGCGTTTTCATTGAATGTTTTTGTGCGATCTGTCACACCCCAGGATGATTTGATCACGCTGACTGTCGCACCTGTGGCAGCCGCAGCACCAACAAAACCAAGTCCAGTTGAAACAACGGCACCCAATGCAACGGTGCCTGCAACGGCGGGGGCATATTTTTTGATATTACCAGTCGTCCAGTTTTTTGGTTTCAATGCGCTATTAACCGCACTGGCAAATGCAACTGCATTATCTTTGGACACAAACGCACCCCCTGCATCACGAAGAAACGTGCCGGTTCTCTGAATTGCGTTTGAATTTAAAGTTGAATTGGCTACCTGTCTAAGAGATCGACTAGCATTATTAATGCGTTCTGAAAGACCGCCAAAAGAAAAACCAAAAGATTTTGGACGTACTGCTGCGAATGCCATAATTTATATTTCCTACTAAAGTTTACTTGTAAAACGGGGTCGTAAAGCAATTTTGCCATAATGTCAATTAAAAAATTATGACATTTACCACGGCTTACGCCATGTTATGGGGCTTCCCCCTGCCGGATATCCCAATGTCGCGGCCGCGCTGCCGCCGCGTTGTACAATTTCACTGAATTGAACAGATTGCCCGTTCGGCAATTGCCAGCCCGATGATCCGGGGGAAAAACAAAACTGTCCGTCGGCTACCCCAAAAATGCCTTCAGCCACACGAACCAACTGCTGTTTGCCCTGCACATCCAAAATAACGTCCTTACCCATGAGCTCGGTCAGCTCAACCGGATCAACGGAACATTTCATATTCCCGTAGCCATCGGTGTAACACAAAACATCTTTTGGATAATCTGGCACAGCATCGCGGATATCCTCACCCAGCTCGCTGTAATCCCCTTTTGCAATTTTCGAAAAGGCCGGCGGAAAAATATCGCGGGATCTGAACTGTGATCCATCCCGTGAACAATTGATCAAACGAATTTCTTCGGCCGCCTCTTTCAAAAACGATAAAGAATACCCGCTATTCACAGCACAGACTTCAATGCCGTTATAAAGTTTAGCGTAGGCAAACCCTTCACCGGAATTTTTAACGCGTGGAGACAAATCATCCTTACGCGGTGCCGTATTCACAAAAAACTTATGACGACCGCCAAGCTTTGAATTAATAGCTGTCTGCGCCAATGCAAATCCTGTTGCGACTGTATCAAAGGCTGGAACGGCATACGCCTTAATATGTACACTCAAATCATCCAACTCGGCATACAACTTTTGCGTAACTTCTGCAAAGGCTAGATCGTGCAAATCACCATAATCCGCGATCACCGATACCAATAAATCCATTATTTAATCTCCAGAAATTCTAAATCGCACCGATCCAAAAATGTCAGCAAATCCAAAACCGTATCCATGATTTCGGATTGGTCATGCATCAATATAATGCTCGTATTATTTTGTTTTAAGAGCCATTGATCTGCTGTGATTTTCTGGCTCAGATCATCATAGCTTTGATAGCGCCATTTGCCCAGATGACGTTGGGTCAACATCCAATCAGCAGACGAAAAAGTGAAAAAACAATCCGCCGCGTTTTGTATTTCAGCGCTATTTTTATACCAAGGCAAATTCACATCCGGAAAAGGTGTTTTGTATCCGCGATCTTTCAAAAATTTTTGTAAGTCATTTTTCTTTTTAATCTCATCATCCGACAGTTTTTTGTTACTGATTGTATTCAGGCCTTCAGTAAAAATGGCTTTCACAATATTGCGCTCTTTGATATCGAACGCTTCAAAATCGAGAATTTGGCTCCCGCAACCACGATCCATATGCGGAAAACGGAAAAAGTTCCCCGGCTTTTCGAAATTAGCCATATCATAAATATTATCGATCAGTTTTTGCGTTCTATCGATTTCATCAATCATATCCTGAACAGATATTTGTGACGCACGGGCATGTGAATATCCATGATTGCCAATGACCATACCTTGTTGAATGGCACGAATAACGGCTACCGGATTTTTCTCCAGTTCATCGCCACGGCAAAAAAACAATGCAGGAATATTCTTTGATGATAAGAAATCAACCAAATCGTCCATCCGCGTGGACGGGCTATCATCAATCGTGAGATAGGCTTTCGCCATGCTTGTAAATCTCCATTAGGCCGTGAAGGGCAAGGTAAGGATCACTTACGTAAAAAACAGGTACATCCGCCATGACGTGATCTACGTAATCGATTAAGGGTACCATCATAGATTGTTTCACCCTATCAAAATCGAAAAGATTTTTCTCCATTAATCTGTCCAGCATTCCACCATTCAGGTAAACCCCGCCATAACCATGCGTTGTTATGACAGACGAATTGATAAACAGACCCAGGAACTCATGAAAAAAATCAAGGCTCGCCTGCACAGATTGTTCATTGTGATGCTCAAGGATATCGCGCGTTTTTCCGTTTACGGGTTTCAATTCCAAAACATTACAAACAGCCTTGTGTAGCAATGGAAATCCGCGGCCACTGCACAAATGTTCGAATTTCAATATATCGCGTTCGGTTGAGAGCTTGCTCGCTTCCATGGCTATTGCGTATTGGTCTTGCGAAAAACAAGCAGGCAGCATATGTGCGCCGAATGTTGCCTGCACCCGCCAATGATTGTCGCCTTCGGGCAGCGCATAAGCCAGACCACAACCTGTTCCAGGCCCGCAAATAACCCGTGGGTAATCGCGTCCGCTGCGTCCCGACTTTAAAGTTTTGATTTTATCATCAGGTAGAGACAAAGCGCCGTAACTGGCCGCTTCGAAATCATTAAAGACTGGCCAGACTTTATAACCTTCTGAGCGCAAAGCCTGTGGGTCAAAATCCCATCCACTATGATTGGAAAATGTATAAACGCCATGCTCATTCGGCCAGGCGGCGGACGCTGCAATAATGGTATCCGCGCTCATTTTCACATCACTCAAGTAATGTTCCAGCGCGGCTAGAAATCCATCATGCTCGGCAGACTTTAATTTTTGTGGATGCGAAATTGCATCATCGCCCGCAATTGCAAAGCGCACATGCGTACCGCCAATATCTGCCAGAATTGTATTCAAATTTACGCCCTATTTTCAAAATGACTTTATTCTTCAGGTAAAGGGATGAATTCTTCCGCATCCCCTGGCACTGTTGCAAACCGTCCCTCTTTCCAATTTTCCTTGGCCTGCTCCAATCGCTCCTTACTGGAGGATACAAAATTCCACCAGATATAGCGCTCTCCGTCCATCGTTGCTCCACCAAGTAACATCATGCGCACCGATTCTAAGGCTTTGATCGTGACATTGTCACCAGGACTTAAAACCATCATCTGTTCGGGATCGTATGGAACACCGGCGATTTCAATGCGTCCATGCAAAACATAAATTGCCCGTTCTTCGGTACTGTTCGGAATATCAATTCTTTGCCCCTCTTGCAGATTCAAATCGACATATAACGTATCCCATTGTGTTGTCGCAGGAGAGGAAAGTCCTTGAAAATCACCTAATATAACGCGTCCACTCACACCATTATCA
>JBCCLQ010000105.1:0-6516 GCA_039026795.1 Pseudomonadota bacterium | reverse complement strand
CTTCTGGAATTTTTCCACCTTCTATACGTTCTTCTAGAAGTGCTATCGCTTCAGTCAAAGATTTGGCACGATACGCAGGACCATTATCAGTTGTATGTGCCGCATTTATTCCTTGTGCGATACTTCTATCGTATGGATGTTCCGGCATTTTTCTTGAGGTTTTTGGTTCTTGTGTCATAATAATTTAATTATTATCAGTTATGATAATTTCCGTTAAAAATACCTTATTTTATAATTACATAATAAATTATACGTAAATTTACAATTTAACTCAAAAAGCTAAATTTTCTCTACATTACTGTGATTAATTTAAGATATCGTTAAATCAGCCCGAGCTCTTTGAGCTCCATTTCCAACTTCGGGTCAGGCGGGCTGCCATCTTCTTGGAACACGCCGCGATCACGGGGTGCTTTTTCGGGTGTAAAATACCGCCAGCCCTGAAACGGTCTGTGTGGCTTGGAAATCGTTTGAATAATCTCAGGATCACAGAAAATTAGGCAATAGCTTCCATCATGCTGGTCATCATCTTCGATCAGCTCAATCCCCAAAATCTGCTGGCGACACTGAATACGGCTTTTAATGACACGATATAATGATCCGCCCGTTTTTATGATTTCATCCGCACGCTTCGGTTTGCGCCGAGTATAAACGGGAAAGGCTTTTTGCCCGTGATAGGTCGTCATCCATTTTTTCTGCGCATCCGGCAGTTCAGATAACTGCGAAATCCCAACCGCCAGCTTGATCATGTGTAAGGTCATAATTCTCACTTAATGACAATTGTGGGTAGAAACAAGCTTTTAGCCTTTAACGATTCACATATATTGCATGCGCCTGTATATTTTATGGGTAAATTTACGCCTGAAACACCTTTCAAAATCATATGCTTATCCGCATTCTCGCCTGTTTCATCCTCATAATTTTACTTTTTCCCGTTCATGGCCATGCACAGGGTGATGTTCCCATGGCGCCTTGGATGAGCGAAGACGTGGCTGTGCAGGATATCGGAGCAGCGCCTTTAAGCCTCGATGATCTGGATGGGCCGCTTGAAAAAGCCAAACGCTCCGCCCTCGAAAAGGCTTACTCGGACCGGATTGTCGATGAGCTGTCCCAATTCGGCTATGACCTGTTTGGTGAAGATACACAGACAAACGCACAACCAACCGGAACGGTCAGTGATGATTATGTGTTAAGCGCGGGCGACACACTCGATATTGTCCTGCGCGGCCAACAATCCATGCGCACCAGTGTTGAAATCGACAGCAAAGGGCTTTTGATCCTCGATAACTTCCCACCTGTTCCTGCGACCGCTCGTTCATTAGGCGATGTCCGTGCCGATCTGGAATCCGAAGCGGCTGACATGCACAATACGCAAATTTTTGTATCGCTCTCCGGCATTCGTCAAATCGGCGTTCTGGTTGTGGGGCATGTCACGGAGCCGGGACGTAAGACTCTCACCGCCTTCCATACCATTCTGGATGCGCTGTCTGAATCCGGCGGTATTGATAAAACGGGTTCACTGCGCCGTATCAAACTTATTCGCAATGGCAAAAGCTACGGCATTGACCTCTATCACCTGCTCATGAAAAACGGTGGCCGCGCCGATATGCTCTTGCAAGATGGTGATCGTATTGTTGTTCCACCCATCGGCCCGACTGTCGCCGTGAGCGGATTTGTGAAACGCCCGGGAATCTATGAAATCCGCGATGGTGAAATGCTGTCACTCAAGGACATGCTCGGCCTAGGCGGCGATGTAATCTCACCCGGTAAAAACCGTTTCCTGAAACTCGATTACGCACCGGATGGTGAAGAAACTGTTCAGGACATTAAAGACCGTAAGCTGAGAGCGTTCAAGGACGGCAGTATCCTCATGATCTCTCAGGCCAAAGGCACCCGCGATAATGCTGTCATGCTTTCTGGTCATACCCGCGAACCCGGCGCGCGGGATATCAAAAAGGCCGAAACACTCTCTGACCTGATTACGGATTCAAAAGTTCTGGGCGATGATATTTATCCGTTAATCGGGATTATCGAACGCCGTGACCCCCAACAACTCACCAAAACACTCATCCCGTTTTCACCGGTTCAGGTGCTCAACAAATCCTATGAACGCAAACTGGCGGGCGAAGATAAAGTCCTGCTCTTTTCCAACTCACAAATCCGCGCACTGTATGAGGCAAAGGAAAATAAACTTCTCCACGAAGCATCCTTAAAACCAAAAGCGGACAAAGACGCTATCACTGACCCACTTGTAAAATCCTTTTTAGAAGAACGTGCGGCCTTCGTGCGCGGCGCTGTCCGTGTGCCTGGAGCTTATCCTGTCGCTGACGGCACAACACTTGATAATTTGATTGCAGTCGCTGGCGGCCTCACGCTTGAAGCCAACAAAAACAATATCGAGGTCACATCTCGTTTGCAGGGGCAAGGCTATCAGGAAGGTGGGCGAAGCGGTACACGGCGCATCACCGTCAATTACATGAATGACAATCCTGCCGATATCCTAATTGGTGCGGGAGACACCATCCGCGTCAATCAAACTTTCCATCGCGTGGAGGATCAAAGCGTCACACTAATCGGTGAAGTCACGCATCCCGGCCGTTACGACCTCACCGCCGGCGATACGATGCTCTCGCTACTTGAACGCGCTGGCGGCTTATCGCCCTATGCCTTCCCTGCCGGTTCTATTTTCAGCCGCGCAAGCGAACGCAAACGCGAGGAAAGTCGGTTCGAAGCCCAAGCGCGTGACCTCGAGCTTAAGCTGGCTGGCAGTCTCCAACAAACCGACGGTGATAAAAAACCAGATATGACACAAGTCGCAGCCATGCAAAGCCTGATTGCCGAAATGAAAAACGCAAAGGCCGTCGGTCGCATCACGGTTGAAAGTGATCCCGGCGTTCTCAAAAGCGACCCATCACAGGACATTCTGCTCCAAGCCGGCGATAAAATTTACATCCCTAAACGCCCCCTGACAGTACGCGTTGCTGGGGAAGTCCTCTCCCCCGCTGCCCTGCAATTCCGTCAAAACAAGGACGCGCATGATTATATCCGCGAAGCAGGCGGCACGACCTATTACGCTGATAAGGGCCGCGCATTCGTCATCTATCCGGATGGCAGCGCATCCCCACTTCATGTATCTAGCTGGGAGCATCGCGCCGTGATGATCCCGCCCGGCTCGACCATTATTGTACCGCGCGATCCCAAACCATTTGATTTCTTAGATGGTGCAGAACGGATCAGCCAAATCCTTGCCAACCTTGCCATATCCGGCCTTTACATCGAAGCCATCGGCGATGATGATTAGGGTATGAACCAAAATTTTTGCATCATCACCATCACCAAAAATAATTTGGATGGTCTACAACGCACGGCTAAAAGCATTCAGCTCCAGACGATACAGGACTTTGAATGGATTGTGATTGACGCTGCATCCACTGATGGTACGACCGATTTTCTCAAAACATCACAAGCAGATTGGACGAGCGAACCTGATCATGGGCTTTACGATGCCATGAACAAAGGCCTCGAAAAAGCATCCGGCACTTACATCATCTTCATGAATGCAGGCGATACTTTCGCAGACGTCGATATTTTGGAACTCATCACAGATCAACTCGAAACCAACCCGGACTTTCTCTATGGCGATGCGCTGGAAAGTAACGAAAACGGCGATGTACGATACAAACCCGCTCGCCCCTATACAAAATCCGTACGTGGAATGTTCACACATCACCAATCCATGATCTATAAACGTGAGGCTGTCGGTGACTTACGATACGACACACAATACAAACTCGCCGCTGATTATGATTTCACCATGCGATTTTTGAAAAAAGCAGAGCGCATCACATACTGCCCCTTTCCAATCTGTATTTTTGAAAGTGGTGGTGTATCACAACAAAATGCCGGCCTGTCCCGAGCTGAAGAAATGGATATCAAAACAAAATTAAACCTCTGCTCACCTTTTATTGCACGCACAATCGCGATACTTCAGGCAGCATCTCTGGCTTTTAAATCCAAATCACCACGCTTGTATTGGTTTTTGAAATCCCGCACCGCACGATAATAGTCATACCGGCTTTTCGCAAACCGATACCCCCGAACACCATCCAGAAAACCAAGCTTGAAAACATAGCTTTGTGTAAAAGCCACTTCTGCTCGTAATGGCATAGATCGAAATACAGTCTTTAAATTCTCCCGCCACAAAACAGGATCTTTGGGGTATGCGTTGCGCCGTATCATCTCCGCTTCCCATTGCGCATACCTATCGTGACGTTCTTCATGCCCTGCAAACGCATGATGGAGTAAAGCATTCTTCAATTGCCCGAGACGAATATCATCGGTCTTTCCTACTGGTTGATAATGCCCTTCAATCTCGCCCATGCCCTCAATATCCAGATCATCAACAACAGGAAATGCGACTTTTCGACGATCAAACAAACACAGCTTGTTATTCTGCATCCCGAACCGCAAAGACACACCACCCATCACATATTGCCCTTTGATGAAATACCCGTCGGCCTGCCAATCCAATGCCCGAATTTCCGCTTCCAATGCGAGCGTCATTTCTTCATCCGCATCTATGAACAATACCCGATCATGTTTTAAATCCAAATTATCCAGACACCATTGCCGTTTTTTGGGATAACGTGCATTCCATTTGAATTGTTCAATCCGCACACCAAAACTTTCGGCAGCGGAAACCGTTCCATCCGCGCTGTGTGAATCTATAACGATAATCTCATCAAAATTTTGCAACGCGTTTAAACACTGCGCGATATTTCGTCCTTCGTTTTTCGTGACAATCAAAACGCTGATTGGAACTTTATCCATTTTTGCGGGCTCGTAAAACTGATCCGAAAACAAATCCTAAAAATGCACCGATCAACAATCCTGCCGGATAAAACAAATACGGGTTCGGCCAGTCAGGCTTCGGCCCGGTTGCAGCAGGCTCTACAACAATTGCGGCATAGGCTTCATCCAAATTGGCCAGCATTTGCACATGTTCTTGTTGCATCAATAAGTTTGTAATGATTTTGCGATGATCTGGATGCCGTGTTGTATCTAACGCTTCTTCCAAATACCCGATACGGTTTTTGGATTGAATTTTACGGTCTCGACGTATGAGTTGGTCCGATACCAGATGAATTTTGCGCAAGAACGCCGACGCAAAAGCTTTATCAGCATGATAATAAGTCAGCCGCCGTAACGGTGTTGCACCAATCTGCTCAACGCGAATATGCCGATCCAGATAATCGGCTAATCCTTCAGCACTTGGCGGACTCCCTAAGTCTTTTTCTATACCCGCAATCACACTGCGGTCTTTCAGCAATATTTCCGCAACGGATGGCCCACGTAACGTATGAATAAGCCGATAATAATCTGTCGACACACCTTCCGCATCGCTCGGTCGCCAAAACGGCAGTGATGTCATCCGCTCATAATTGAATGATGACGCATAATCCCCCAACGCATACCCATCGGCAGGCGCAATAATCATCTGAGCTTTATATTCAGGTGTTGCAATGCGCATAAAAACAAACACGGCCAACACGCCAACCAATGCACAAATCAGAATGGTGAACTTCACGGCCCAAATGTCGGCCAGCACATCCACCAAAGTCGGTTCTGAATATTTCTGCTCTATCATAACGGCATCACCAATGCTTCTTGTGCACGTTTGATCCAGGCCGTGATCGATTGATCAGGCGTGAAAACTTTACCTGCCTCTATCGCACCAGCCTGATGTGCAAACCATAGATCACTGTTCATCCGGTACTCGGTAATCGTTTCAATGAGACGTGCAGCATCGCGCGGTGGCACGACCGTTCCGGCACCAAAATCTTTTATCACTTGCGATATCTCACAATCCTCAGGCCCAATGAATATAACAGGCCGCCCCACAGCCAGCGCTGCATAAAATTTACACGGCACCAATAATCCACCCGCATCTTCCTTCAACGATACAATATGAATATCACCGCTTTCCATCACATACCGCAATCGTTTTGCAGGCTGATAGGGCAATAAACGAATATTCTCAATCCCGCGCTTGGATCGCTCTTGCGCCAATCGATCATAATTTGGACCATCCCCGACAAAACAAAACTCCATCTCGGGACGATCCTGCATAAAATACGCTGCATCCAACAGGCTTTGTATCGGATGCATCCGCCCCAGATTACCCGCATATAAAATGCGAAACTTCGGGCTGTCATCCCGCACCTGCTGGTCACTCGGTCGGGCAACGTCGGGATTAGTCAATTGAAACGGTTTGTAATCACTACCCGCTTTGCTTGGGTCCAGAATTTCATAGTCTGGCCAGTTGGGAATGACAGCAACGCGTGAAGGCTCAACACCGGAATGAGTCAGCTGCTTGGCCATACAACGACCAATGGTGACCACCTTGTCGCATTTTTTCATAGACCGCCGTGTTGATTTCTTCAAACTCTGCATCAATGGCGCAGGCAATTTCAGCCCGACATACGGCAACAAGTCAGGGTACAAATCATGACACCAATG
>JBCCLQ010000104.1:0-6598 GCA_039026795.1 Pseudomonadota bacterium | reverse complement strand
CTAAAATAAGGGCTGGTCCGAACGGAAACAGGCTAGAATCCTTGAATTTACGCATCAAAAACGCCGTCAGGACACCAAGAACACCGGAAAGGATGAGAAAGGCTGATAAGGTGCCAAATCCCGCCAAAAGTCCTGCAGGCGCTAAGAATTTAATGTCCCCCATACCAAGAGCTGACTTTTTCAAGATTTTCGTAATAATCCAGGCCGCTAAGCCAAAAATTGCCGGATACGCTATACCACCTAGAATATGATCAACCAGTTCATCCATGTCCTCAGTTTGATGATACTTGTAAACGACATAAAAAATGGCAAAACCTGCAAAAAATACAATCAACCTATTGGGCAAAATCATACAGTCAATATCTACCCAGAATAGCGCTATGAGAAACGGCATCATCACCAGAAGGTAAACAAGAGAGATATTGAAGCCATAAACTGCGTACAGCCCCAGACATCCAAGCAGGCTCATCAATTCTATTATAGGATAACGTTGAGATATGACGGCTGAACAGTGTCGGCAACGCCCCTTTGAAAACACCCATGATAAAAGAGGAATGAGATCAAAAAACCCTAAACGATGTTCACATGACGAGCACTTTGACCATACCTGAACGTCCTCACCCGCCTTGATCGCGAGCCATTTTTCGCCATGCGCTTCACGATAAGCAATTGCGGTGGCAAAGCTACCAAAAATCAATCCAATAAAAGATATGACAATGATTTCTAAGGAAGCGGGAAAATAATCCGCCATAGACTACATCCGGCGTAACGTAGACAATCTGTCGTAAACAGTTTCACGCTGTATGGAACGGCTTGCGCCATGAAGAGCATCTATCTTCAAAGCTTCTTCATACATGCTGATGGCTTCGCTCTTATTGCCCTTGCGGTCATTGAGTACAGCCATATTGAAAATGTGTACGGCATTGTTTGGTTCAAGTGACGCCGCAATACCCAAGAAGCGCATTGCGTCTTTATATTGTCCGAGGTCAGCTTGTGTCATACCGATTTGAGCGGCAATACCCGGGCTATTCGGGTATCTTTCACGTAAATCCAGTAAGCGTCTGAGCGTTGTTTCAGGAAATTGGTTTTTCATCAAACCAAGCATGTTCACCATGGCTTCTTTGTTGCCAGGATCACGCTTTAAAACATCTTCGTAAGTCTGAATGGCACTAGCCGAAAATCCGGAGCGTTGCTGCGCAACGGCCTTCCCCATCAAAACACGAACATCACGAGGATTGCGTTTGTATAAAGCTTCAAACATATCGAGAGCGGCTGTATTACGGCCTAATTTTAAAGCTCTGTTCGCCGCAACAACTTCCGATTCATAGCTACCGGCAGCGGCATTTTTTTTCACAATAATAAAGCTTTGACCCGGTTGTTCACGCGGATCAACCTGACGTGGTGCGTTAGATTGTGTTGGTGTTGATCCGGGCGCAACGGCTGTCGAGTCAAAAAAGACCTCAGGTTCATCCAGAATTTCCTCAGCCGGAACATCCATTGTATCCTGCGCCTTTACTGAGATAGGCATCAGCACAAGCGGCATAGCCGATAACATCAGAACAGTAAGAGTCTTATTGCTTTTGAGTATGCTAATCATGACTTTTTAAATCCTTGAACCGAAGAGGCGCAGAACGCACCAAAAGAATAATAACAGAATACCAGAGTTTTTAAGGAAAGAAAATTATTTAAGCGGCCTTGGGGTGTTCTTTTTCAATAATATCTAAAAATGCGTGTTCGAGGTCGCTTTTACCTGTTTTCGTCATCAAATCCTTAGGCGTTCCGTCATATTGAATTTGCTTATCATGCAAAATGGCGATGTGGTCACAAATCTCAGCCATGTCAGCCAAAATATGAGAGCTTAAAAATATACTCCGCCCATCGGACTTAGCCTGACGCAACATATCCTTCACATAGGCACGCGCACGTGGATCCAGCCCGCTCATCGGCTCATCCAAAATCATCAAATCGCACCCGGTTAGTAAAGTACCCAAAAGCCCTAGTTTTTGCCGCATTCCCTTGGAATATGTATTCACGGATTTGGTCAAAACATCAGTGTTAAGAGCTAGATTTTCTGCAGCTTCACAAAACTCCTGATCACTCATTTTTTTGTTATACAAACTTAATGAAAAATGTAGAAATTCCATGCCCCGTAAGAAAGTCGGCGGATTAAAACGCTCCGGCAGATAAGCAATATGCTTTTTAACGGATGCTTTAAAACTTGGTTCGCCCCTAACCTTTATGCTTCCGGCATTGTTGTCACGCAAAGACAGAATAGCTTTGATTAATGTTGTTTTCCCTGCACCGTTTAGACCAATCAATCCGAAAGTATCACCACTCGCAATTTCGAGAGATATGGTTTCAAGCGCCTGAAAGCCACCATAAAAAATATCGACATCTTCAATGGAAAGTACGGATTTGCTCATAAGAGATTATCAACCCGGCAAAAAGATTCTGGTATCCAGATTAAAGCGCTGATGGGGACGCAAGCGAATGGGAAAAATCTGATTGGTATATTCATCGTACCATTTGATCTGGATGTAATCTTTGTTAACACGCAAATCCAGAACCTCAGATGGAATTGCATCAGGCGTGACGCGCTGTTCATTAAACCAGATCGTCCAATCTTTTTGGGAGCGATACACAATCCCTGCTAAAGACAGTTCACGCAGACCTGGCTGAACATTTTCTCTCGGCCCACGATCTATTTCACCGGGGCGTGGTGGACGCGTTACAAAACTGGCTTTGGCTTCTTGCAGTAACTCATATTCATCCGTCAAAAACAACAATGGCTGTAAAGTATTCAGTCCAACATCAGGAGCTCTTTGCGCTGCTTTTTCTTCAATAGCAATTGTTTGTACCGCTACCGCGGGCGGCACATCATTCATTTTTTCAACAACACTGTCTTCTGCTTGGGTCGCTAGGTCGTCTTGGGCAAAAACATGTGTTGAGCCGAACACAAAAACAAATATTGCTAGTAAATTTATGGATTGAAGAATGTTACGGGTCATTATTGTGCCTCCGTATCTTCTGAAATTGTAAACCAGCGCGCAACAACGCGTGCTTCAACTAACGGTGTTTGTGATCCTGTTCCGATGCTTTGCAACAAAGGTACAGACACATCGCGTATGCGTTTTAAATCAACGCTCTCAATATCTATATGACCCGGAAAACCATGATTGAGAAGATAAATAAAGCGATAGATATCTACATCATCAAAGGCTTCAATTTTGAAATCAATCTCACTGCTCAAAAGTTTGTAGCCGGCTTCAGTAATTTTGCGGTTATCTTCTTCTTGTATCGGTTTGATTTGATACTGTGTTGCAATCACACCGGACGCCTCTTTCAGCTCATTGATACGGGCGCGTGCAATAATACGATCCTGATCACTGACAAAACCAAAGCGAAGCAACTCATTGTATCGGAATTTAACGCGATCCAGTTCTGCAAAATCTTTACGAAGCTGATCAATTTCTCCCTGTCTTGATGAAATAGAATTTTCCAAAGTTCTCAATTCTCTTTCAACTTTTTCTTGTCGCGGCAAAAGTATCATATAATGGGCAGCAGCAAGAGCTACCACAAGTCCGGCCATGATCAGCAAACCCATTAAACGTTTTGCGCCCAATACATCAATCATTGGCTTACCCCGCGAACTGCCAACTCAGCAGTTAAATCACTTTGTTCAGCTGTTTCCTCGGTAATGCGTTCCGTCTCGCCCATGAATGTCGTACTAACTTCTGCGTTAAAGGCCTGTTTGGTAATTTCAACCCGATTATCCGGGAAAGCCATTTCCAATCGTTGTTTCAGTTTATTCACCTCAGCAACAGCGATCTCAGGATCAGTAGCCGGGTCAAAGGACAGCTGAAGAAATCCATCAAACTTTTTCACTTCCGGTTCTGCCGAACGATTTTGCCTAAAATTTGTAAGAGCTTCTCTTTGCTCCACCATTTTAAAAGCATCCAGTTTAAGAGTTGGCCCCATCGCATTGGCCATCGAAATAATTGCTGGCAGTGGCCGCATGGCAGCGCCCTGCAATTCTTCATAAACTGCCAAGGAATTTTGAATCAGCTGAACATTCAAACCCAGCGCTTCTTTACGTTCTATTTCCTGCTGATATTCCCGTTCTACCCTTTGAGATATTTGTTGTTTATCTGCAATCTGATTGGCCGTTGAAATCACGGACTGCGTGCTTGTAAAAATCTGGTATCCCATGAAACCGAAACCGGCGAGTAAGGCCAGCATCGCAACCATCGCAATCTGCTGAGGTTTCTCAATCGATTCAATCTGTGTTGCCTTCATCGGCAAGACAAGTTTGGCTTTTCCGGCAGACCAAGCAGCGTGCAGAGCTTCTGCGTATCTTGGATTATCTTGATTGTCTATCTTGATACCGAGACTTTGGGCAGCTTCCTGCACCAGCACCAAATGCAGACGACACGGTATTTCAATCATGGCCTTTAAGTGCTTGGCCGCATCCGCTTCGGATACAATAATGACATCCAGAACATCGTTACCGCCATAACCAAAGCGCGACAAATAACTCATCGTAGATTTCAACTCGCCGACAACATCACGCGCCCAAAGCCCTGAGTCACCATCTTTATCCGTAATAGCCGTCATACGTGTTAGCGCCAATTCACCGTTTCGCGTGATAACCTGACGCAATCCGCCATTTTGATGCTGACCAATAAACACGGTCCAGTGCATTTTACCTTTTTCTTCACCGCCAAGCTTTTTAGCGAGCGTGGATACCATGGCAGCAGATTCAATTGGCAATAAACCAAAACCAGAAATTGAAACATGTGCACGGCGAACTGCCGCCATTGTTTTCAAAAATGGATCAGACGATGGAATAGCTGCGAAAAGATACAGACCCCCTTTGTTATCTGCACCGGCCACTTTATCGGCAGAACTAATTGTCTTTTGCTTGGATTCTAAAGCCGCGCGAATAGGGTAACTTGGGAATGCAATCTGCAAACGACGGTTTAAAACCGTATTTTTGTCCATCACACTGACTTTTGGCAGACGCTCTTTACGATAGTGTTGTTCAACCATGTCATTGAGAATAACAACCGGTTTTTTACCGCAATCATCAACAAGAATACCATTGACCATATCGTCAAATAAGGGTTCGTCCCACTCAACAGATGCGACAAATGACACTTTTTTCCCTGACACGCTGTAGACGTTCAGAGCCTCATCCGAGAGGATCAATGCGGTCTTTGATGATGAAACTAAACTTATAGAAATGGCTAAAAACCTCTTTAAAAAGAATCTGTATTAAAAATCAATATCTTCAAAACTATCATAAATCGGACCAAACACGCCAACGGCAATCCACATTATCACCAATCCCATGACCGCAGTAAGCATCGGTTCGATCATTGTAATCAAAGCCTGAACAGCTTCGTCCACATCTTTGGTGTAAAATTCCGAGACCTGCTCAAGTACCACTGTTAGATTACCTGATTCCTCACCAACCTTAACCATACGAACAACCATAGACGGGAATTCGCCTGTGGAATTCAAAGCTTCTGACAACGGACTACCTGCCTGAACATTTTGCAAAACCCCTTCAAGAGATACTGCCAACGCCCTGTTTTGAACGGTGTTTTGCGCAGATTTCAAACCACTCAACACATCCATACCGCTTGCAAACAGTGATGCGAACGTTTGCGAAAAACGGGCAATGTTGATTTTTCGAATAAGCGGGCCTGCTATCGGCATACTCAACATCATCATATCAATACGATACGCAAAATCATCGGAGAGCCTCCGCAGTCCAAATACAAGTCCAAAAATAGAAGCCACACCGAGCGGTAACGTCCACCAAAATTCAACAAAGAAGTCGGATGTCGCGATTAAGGACGTTGTGGGCCAAGGCAGTTCCTGCCCGATATTACGAATAAAGCCGACAATCTGCGGCACAACAAAAGCCATCATCACAACCAAAACGGCAATCACCGCAATCAACAAAATGATCGGATAGCGCGTGGCTTTCCTGATCTTTGTTTGCATGTCATCAACCCATTTCAGATACTTAACCAACTGACGGTAAGCGGCCGGCATATCTCCAGTCTCTTCACCCGCACTGATCAGGGAAATATACAGCGAGTTAAACACTTTCGGATGTTTGACCATCGCCTCAGATAAGGAGCTTCCTTCCGACACATCGCGGTAAATTTCGGACATGATGTCACGTAAGTAGTTATTGTCGCTGGTATCACGAATATCAGCCAAGGCGTCCAGCAATGAAATACCCGCGCTTTGCATTTGATCGAAATGCATAAAGAGCTGAATAAGTTCACGGACTTTGACGCTTTTGCCGAAGGATATTCCGCCACCTTGCTTTTTGGAGGCCGCCTTACAGTCCACAAGAACCAATCCAGCCGTTTCAAGCTGATTAGACAAATCAACTTCATTTTTGGCGGATATCACTCCACGGATCGGACGTCCCGATGCGTTAATGGCTCTATATTTGTATTTTTCCATACCGGTCGGCAGTCAAAGTGAACTATTTTTTGATATCGACGACCTTGGCTACTGCTTCCAAAGACGTGATACCGTCTAGAACCTTAAGAATGCCATCATCCTTCAAGCTTTT
>JBCCLQ010000103.1:0-6606 GCA_039026795.1 Pseudomonadota bacterium | reverse complement strand
GTTGTTCAGAGACATGTCTTTTTTCGTCGAGAATAATTTTTATGTGTGCTTCTTTTGTATTAAGCCATGCACCACCACCATTATTCAGTGCTACATGCGGACTATCATTTCTGATTGTAACAGACGTTTGGGCTCCATCTGCTGCCAATGTTTCATCTACAGACGCTACATCAAAACCATTAACTGCTTTTCCAGCAATGCCATCCATAACACACACTCTATTTTTGTTTATTTGTTACAGCTTTTTACGCGAAAAACTTGAAATATGTCAATAAATTAATGACCGTTACCGTTTTCGGTAAAGTTTTTCAGAGCATCAGGCTGCGGCATACCCACAGCATTGAACCCGCAATCGACATAATGGATTTCGCCCGTCACAGCCGATGACAGGTCAGATAGTAAATACAGCGCTGTTCCACCCAACTCATCCAGTTCAACCGATCTCTGAAGAGGGCTTGTTACAACATTGTATTTAAAGGTAGTTCTGGCACTGCCAATCACGGCTCCGGCAAGCGTACGCATCGGTCCTGCGGAAATCGCATTCACACGCACGCCGTCTGCACCCAAATCCGCTGCCAGATACCGCACAGATGATTCCAGCGCAGCCTTGGCCACGCCCATCACGTTATAATTCGGCATCGCTTTTTCCGCGCCGTAATATGAGAGCGTAATCGCCGCCCCGCCATCCTTCATCAGCGCATGTGCGCGACGCATCACGCTTGTGAAGGAATAACAGGAAATATGCATGGAATTCAGGAAGTTCTCGAGGGATGTATCGACATACCGTCCCTTTAACTCCTCTTTATCGGAATACGCAATCGCATGAACGATAAAATCGAGCCCGCCCCAAACATTCTCAATATTCTTGAACACATGATCCAGATTGGCTTCGTCGGACACATCGCAATCCAGAACAAGCTCTGATCCGACACTTTCTGCTAGCGGCTTAACACGCTTGCCAAAAGCATCCCCCTGATAGGTAAAGGCCAGTTCTGCGCCTTCAGCCGCCAATGTACGCGCGATACCCCAAGCAATGGATTTATCGTTCGCCACACCCATGATCAATCCGCGCTTTCCTTTCATGAGATCAGTCATCGTACCTGCTCAATGCCAGCGTGCAATTGGTGCCGCCAAAGCCAAAGGAATTGGAAATAATCGTTTCGTGTTTCACATCATCCACGCGGTTCACGGCGATTGGTAAGCCTTCTGCACCTTCATCCAGCGTTTCCACGTTGATACTCGGCGCTACAAAATCGTCTCTCATCATCAACAGACTGTAAATCGTTTCCTGAACACCAGTCGCACCCAATGAGTGCCCGGTCATTGATTTGGTTGATCCGATATGCGCCATATCTTGATCCAAAGGTTCAAAAACCTCTTTGATCGCATTGATTTCAGTGATATCTCCAACCGGCGTGCTTGTGCCGTGCGTGTTGATGTAAGTCACAGGTGTTTTGACGGTGCTCAATGCTTGCTTCATGCAACGTACAGCGCCCTCACCGCTTGGAGCCACCATGTCATGCCCATCAGATGTTGCACCATATCCGGTGACTTCCGCATAAATATTTGCACCGCGAGCCTGTGCGTGTTCTAGGCTTTCCAGCACGACAACACCGCCGCCCCCGGCAATCACAAACCCGTCACGATTTGAATCATACGCTCGGCTGGCCGCAGTTGGCTCATGATTATATTTGCTGCTCATCGCACCCATGGCATCGAAAAGCACAGACAAGCTCCAATCCAGCTCTTCTGCGCCACCTGCAAACATCACATCCTGCTTGCCCAACTGAATTTGCTCAACTGCATTTCCAATGCAATGCGCGGATGTCGAGCATGCCGATGAAATCGAATAATTCACGCCTTTGATTTTGAAATTGGTGGCAATCGTTGCCGAACACGTGGAACTCATACATTTCGGAACAGCAAACGGCCCGACACGTTTTGGTCCCTTTTCACGGGCTACATCCGCTGCCTCGACTTGAGAACGCGTAGACGGCCCACCGGAGCCCATAATAATGCCCGTACGTTCATTGGACACATCGCTGTCTTCCAAACCGGAATCCGCAATCGCCTGCTCCATAGCCAGATGGTTATAGGCCGCCGTATCGCCCATAAAACGGAAGATACGCTTATCAATATGATCGGCTAAAACAATATCGGGTTTACCATGAACATGGGATCGAAACCCCATTTCCGCGTATTCCGGCGCAAATGAAATGCCCGACTTGCCATCTTTGAGAGACACCAGAACTTCATCCGCATTGTTTCCAATGCATGACACAATCCCGATTCCTGTAATTACAACACGTTTCATAAGTTCGTGTTGTAAAGCGATTTGTAATAAGAGACAAACAGAAATTACTTGACATAATTATTTTTTATTGTTAAGCAACTCACCTGGATTTAATGAAAAAATTTATGGCCACACTAACAATATCGACAGGATTGTTTGTAGGACCAGATATGACTGCCAGTATCCTCGCTCAACCATTCGTAGATGAGGGTTGTCCTGGTGTTGTGCTACCAACCGTTATAAATCTTGGTGATGCCTTCAATCCTACTATGCTTGATCGCGAACTGGTCGCACGAAACAAATTGTGCTATCCTTATTTACCAAGTACAATAATAACATATATGCCAAATTAAGACTGACACTGCCGTTTTATCAGACAGCTCTAAGACTCATATAATATTTGGCGCCCGGAGCTTCTCTTCTAAAGCCCCATCTTTCGGCTGCTCGCTGCGAACGCGTATTGAATGAATCAATATCTGCTTTCAAAAAAGACATTCCTCTGCTCAATGCGTACTCGACTACTTCAGCCATCAATATATCAACGCATCTTCTTCCCTGCACCTCAGGATCAAGGCCATACGAAACCTCACCCTGCCAGCTCAAAAAAGCTCTTCCAACAGGTTTGCCGTTTTTGAATAACAAAAATACTCTGTTCATGGGATCAGACAGTTCTTCTTGGACTTGAGGTAAAGTGCGCTTAGTCGCCCTATAACTTTGATAAATAGCAGAATCTTGGGGCTCAAGCACACGCGCCGAATATACTGCCCCACCCCCGTGAGCACTACTAAAACCCTCTAAACATTAATACATAAACGTTTTATACTAAAAAAACGAAGCTATGTAAACTTTTTAATTGTTGGAATTATCGAACAAGCCGACTTTCATGTCCTTGGCTTCATAGATCACTTTACCGTCGGCTTCGAGCTTGCCGTCGGCAACACCAAGAACCAGCCTCCGATTAATCACGCGCTTGAAATCAATGATGTAACGAACGAGTTTTGTATCCGGCAAAACCTGGTCGGTGAATTTCAGTTCACCCAAACCAAGGGCACGGCCTGAACCCGGTGCACCTGTCCATCCCAAAAAGAAACCGGTGAGCTGCCACATGGCATCAAGGCCCAAGCAACCCGGCATCACAGGGTCACCTTTAAAATGGCATTCAAAAAACCAAAGGTCTGGCTTCACATCCAGCTCAGCAATCACCTGCCCTTTGCCATGCTCACCGCCATCCTCGCTGATGTGCGTGATACGATCAAACATCAACATCGGTGGAAGTGGCAGTTGCGCATTACCAGGGCCGAATAATTTGCCCTCTCCGCATTGAATCAATTCGTCATAGCTGTAGGAAGATTGTTGTGTAAAACTCATAGTGTCTTTGGCAGCTGTTGTTGTCGACATAGCCTTATATAGGACGGAAAAAAGGGATAGATCAAGTCCTGCATTCGTTCTACTCCAAAGATAGATGTAAAAAACGACTGTTTTTCAAAAAAAATAATAAAAACATATAGATACACGGATTTTAAGAGCTCTTTTTTATTTTTACTTGGGATTTCTGTATAATTCTAGAAAAATACAACATACGAACAGGGATGGATGAACTATGTTAGGACCACAATTCTTACTTGCCGCGGCAGGTGCCATTACAGCTTATAAGGCTGTCGATGCTTTAACAGGCGGAAGACTCTCGGACTCTATTACGGGTGCTCTAGAAAAAGGTCTCGCATCTGCTTTCGAGGGACCAAGTGGACTAGCTGCCATAGACTCTTTAGAACCGTCACAACCAAAACCAGCTAGAGTTGTTGTAAACACCGGACCTGGAAGTCAAACAACTGTCAATGTTCCAGGAGGACGTTAGCGAGCGACGGCGTAATCCCGACAAATCGACTTGTAGCTTTCGGTGATCGCTGCCATAGCCAATGGTTTGACGATATTCGGCTCAATTTCCGGGCGCTCACCGCCTGCAGCAACTGCAATCATCCGACCTGCTGCTTTCGCACAAGCAACAGCCTGATCCGCCATATCAGCCATTTGGATAGCTTCAAAGAAACTGCGGCAAATCGGATCCAAATTCGCAATCAATAAAGATGGTGGGTTGGCAGGCACATCATTCGCCGGTAGGCCAAAGCGCCAATCTGGTGCAGCTGATAATCCCAAACGCACAGCTTCTTGTGTCATCACAAACGCCGTTTGGTCCAATAAATCCGGCAAGTCAGGGCCATAAAACCAGCAGCATTCATTCATCCCATCTTGCGACAGACCCAGCTTATGCCCCGCCGCACCGGACAACGCCGCAACACTATCACCCAATGACCAGCCTTCGCGGCCAATTTTTTGTTCAATAATCACGTCGCACAATTCCTGCGCAGCCAATTCATAACTCATCGATTTATGTGTGCACTCCACCAAAAGCCTGAAACTTTCGGCACGCGGCTGCCCCATGGCTTCCCACTGCATGAAATACTGATGCACCAAATTGATCAGCATCGTATGAAATTCATAGGCGCAATCGAGCCACTCTTCGAAGAACTCACGCGCCATGGCACGCCCTTGTTCGGTATCAAAATCCATGATGGTGGCTGGGGGTAAAACCTGACGGTCAAACGCGCCTTCGGTCGGCTCGCACCCCAACATCTCGGCCAATTGATCGAAGGAGCAATCAAGGCCCTCTTCACAATTCTCGAATAAAAAGACTGTTTCCACCAACATGCCCGAAAGCAATAGCATGGATTTCATACCATCCGTACCTTGTCCGGGCTCTTCAGACAGAGTCTGAATCGCATAGTGAATCCGGGAGGCTACATCGGCCTTGTGATAAAAGTCCAACATGATACGTCGTCTTGCGATGTTGTGGATAACCCTGTTGATAACGGTAGGATACCCGGTGGAAGGAAGCAGCAAATCACTGCGAATATGTAGATTCTAACAAGCCCGATTCCGCCGTGCAACACCCTATCTCAATTTTTTATTGCAAAATAAGTGTAATTGACATAAAAAACACCGCCATGATTGACGAAATAACAGATGATACTTATCTTCAAGCGCTCTGCGAGGCGGGAGCCAAAGTCGTTGATAGAGACATAGAACTTCTTCGTGCCAACGATCCTCAAAAAAAAGAGGTTCTATTTATCTATCCAGGCGCTCAATCTTTGTTATATCGAGACGTTAAACAAGCCTTTTTAGACACCACGTCCAAAAATCCTAGCATCGTGAATGCATTTAACGCTTTAACTAAAGACAGGCAGGTTAATCTGGTCCAGCGCGCACTTCAAAAAATCATAAGAGATAGGCCTAAGGTCTTTTTCTCACAAGGAGCTGCAAGTCCAGGTTAGCCGTCTACTCGCTTGCGTAAATACCCCAGAACGCAGTCCGCGGCGCCCAGCCGACATAGCCTTCGGCGGAAACTTTACACCAGACAGAATCACATTCTTGAACGGCGGCCACGACATTTGGCTCAAGCCGTGCCATCTCCTTGCCCGCCTCTTCGGGTTTATTCAGCAAACTGACATAGGTTTCACCTTGCACCACAACATGGCGCTTGCCCTTTAGTAAGGATTGATGAATCCACCCCTCCTCGCCTTCGATATCACGCACTTTGCGCCAGGTATCAAATTCCTGAATCACTTCAACCGGCATACTTTCCTTTTGGTAAATCCATTTGATCGGATAGCGCAGTGCAGGGCCAGACCGTACAAACACCTTATCCGAAGCCAGCGAAACAAAACGCGGGATCGGCTGTCCACTCGATGCCAGAGGGTTATTGCTTTGCGCGTACGCAGGAGAAGTGACAAGAAGAAAAAGAATGAAAAACCTGATCATCATATGTATAAACCACAAGAATTTGTGCTTTTCAATAGTGTGCGTTATAAAGCGTTATGACTATTAAACCGCATATATCTGTAGCTCCGATGATGGACTGGACGGATCGGCATTGCCGGTACTTCCACCGCCTCATTGCGCCGAACGTACGCCTGTATACTGAAATGGTGACAACGGGAGCGCTGATCCATGGAGATGCGGAACGCCATTTGCGCTTTTCGGATGCTGAACACCCTGTTGCCTTGCAACTTGGCGGATGCGATCCGCATGATCTCTCCACATCAGCCAAAATGGGTGAAGACGTAGGCTATGGTGAAATCAACCTGAATTGCGGTTGTCCGTCCGATCGGGTGCAAAAGGGCAAAATCGGCGTTATTTTAATGGCCGAACCCGAAACCGTGGCCTCAGGCGTGGCCGCCATGCAAAAGGCAGTATCTATCCCCGTCACTGTTAAATGCAGGATCGGGATTGATGATGTCGATGATGAGCCGTTTTTG
>JBCCLQ010000102.1:0-6618 GCA_039026795.1 Pseudomonadota bacterium | reverse complement strand
GTAATGGGCGGATAATTTTGAAACCAGCTTAATAATTCCTGATCGCTAACCGTATTGCTTTTGAGTTTGCTTTCGGCATGAACCTGAAGGCTACGTTGCGCCGGCCAATCACTATTGACTTCAATAAAGCGCCGGATTGTTGTGAAACTGTCATTCGATTGGTTTTGATAATAAGACAACCATTTTGATACTTTTTGCTCTACTGAAGCATGAACGGGGAGAGAAAAAACACAAAACAGCGCAAGAAGCGTTAGAAGCCCCGATATCCTTGACTTGCATGCAGTTCGTATCATCTATAAAGTGCCTTTGGTTTCATACGGACTATATAGGACCAAATCGTAAAGGACGATAGAAATGTTTTATGGCTCAATTCCCGCACTGATCACACCGTTTAAGAACGGGGAGATCGACTGGCCCGCTTTCGATTCATTCGTGGAATGGCAAATCGAACAGGGCTCGCACGGCCTTGTTCCAACAGGCACGACAGGCGAAAGTCCCACCCTAAGCCATGATGATCACAAAAAGATCGTCAAACGATGCGTAGACATTACCGCAGGTCGCGTTCCCGTCATCGCGGGCAGTGGTTCGAATTCAACAGCTGAAGCAATTGAACTCACCGCCGAAGCGAAAGAAGATGGTGCTGATGCGGCGCTCATTGTCACCCCTTATTACAACAAACCAACTCAGGATGGTTTGATTGCGCATTACAAAGCCATTTGTGATGCCGTTGATATTCCTGTTGTGATCTACAATATTCCAGGGCGTTGCATTATCGATATGAGTGTTGAAACCATGGCCGAACTGGCCAAAATTCCAAACATTGTTGGCGTCAAGGATGCGACGGGTGATCTGGATCGTCCGCTACAAACACGCCGCGACATCGGTGAAGACTTTTGCCAACTATCGGGAAATGATGGAACTGTTGCGGCCTTTTTAGCGCAAGGCGGGCATGGATGTATTTCCGTTACTGCCAATATTGCACCAGCCTTAAGTGCGCAAATGCATGAAGCTTGGCGCGACGGCAATATGGAAGTGTTTCATGACATCCGTGATCGCCTAAGCCCACTTCATGATGCTTTGTTCGTGGAAGCATCGCCTGCTCCTGTCAAATATGCTGCATCTCGTTTGGGATTATCCAGTAATGAAGTGCGCCTACCGTTGGTTAAAGCCAGCGCAAAATGCCGTGATATTATTGACCATGCCTTATCGTCAGCTGGAATAGCGCCGGAAACTGCGCCACTCTCCGCTCATGGCTAAAAAAACCAAATCAAAATCGGGAATGATTTCCACCAATCAAACGGTCGCGGAAAACAAACGCGCACGGTTTGATTACGCGTTGGAAGATACGTTTGAAGCCGGTGTCGCTTTGGTTGGTACGGAAGTAAAATCCTTACGCTTAGGTCAAGCGTCTATCAATGAAGCTTATGTTGGTCCGAAGGAAGGAGAAATCGTTCTCTTTAACGCACATATTCCTGAATACCAGCAAGCAGGCAAACACTTACAACATAACCCGAAACGTGAACGCAAATTGTTGTTGCACAAACGCGAAGTGAACAAGCTGATGGGATCGGTCCAGCGCGAGGGATATACAATCGTGCCCGTGCGTTTGTACTTCAACAAAAACGGTATGGTGAAAATGGAAATCGCGCTGGGTAAAGGGAAAAAGGAACACGACAAGCGCGAAACCATCAAACAACGCGACTGGAACAAACAAAAATCACGTATCATGCGCGAAAAAGGCTAGCGCAGATTTTTATCATATGATTTGCTAATTTTATTTAATGAAAAGCTATACCATTGAAAAAAGCTAAGCGTCAGAAAATAATAGCAAACATTGCAAAAGCTTGGGCTTCAAACCAACCCATGATTCACGCAGACTATGAAAGTTTAATTGAGGACGAACGAAAAAAAATCGAGCAAGCTTTATCCGTTGGAAAAACACCGAAACGATTAGATTATTTAAGCCTTCATTTTCCAAATGTTGCCATCAAAATGCTAGCACATGAAAGAGTGGGAGCTAAAATTTGCTTACAAGAAGAGATAATAAAATCTGGCTTTAATCCCGAAAGCCCTATGGCTGGTATTATGAGACGTTCTATGGCCAAAACTGCCAAATCATTGGCTCAACTTGCAGTATCACAGATGTTTGCAACCCATCGCAGGCAAGTTATGGAAATGCGACCAGGTTGCGCACATGTAAAATCGTTAGTGTGATTATTAAGAAATAAAATTAGCTCGCTTTTTTCTTGGATTTGGCGTCAGCGATTTCTTCCACATTCATTGAGATTTTTAAGACGCACGTAAACCTCGATCTCTGGGTGCTCTTGACTTTGCCTTAGGACCATATGAAACATCACCAGAATTCACAGATTCAACAACTATTGCACCTGCACCAATTTGAGCCTTATCTCCTACGGATAGATTTCCGAGTATTTTTGCATCCGCACCAATAAATACTGCCTGACCTATTTTGGGATGTCTTTCCCCATCTTCACCCCGACCTCCAAGAGTTACGCCATGGAGAATGTGACAATAATCACCCACTACAGACGTCTCACCGATCACAATACCCGTTGCATGATCAAAAATCAGACCAGAACCAAGACGGGCAGCAGGGTGAATATCGACACCTGTCTGCTGGGATAAAATACCTTGTACTCTTTCAGCCAGTTCTGTGTTGCCCTGATTCCACAATGCATGTGCAAAACGATGAACTTGTATAACCTTAAAACCTTTTGTTTCAAACGGCATCAAGGCAGATTTAAAGGCAGGGTCACCAAGCTCAATAGCTTTGAAATCCCTTGCAACTGCACGCTCCAAATATTTTGCATCTTCTGGATTTGCAAAAGTGTCTTGTATTTTTGAAAACCACTTTTCGGCGGGTATGGCTGGTATACCATTGGCAAGTAACTCTGCTATTTTGTGCATAACGGCATCTTTTAACCCGAAACCGGGCTCATTCCACCGCACAATGTCTGGAAAAAATTCAGCATCTTCGCTGTTCAGCAATTCTTGTGCTTTAGTTTGTAGAGCTTCCCATACCTCGGTTACGAGATTGTCATGCTCACTATCATTGAGAGAGTCAATAACACGTTGTGCAAAGCTATCACGCGCTAAGCCGTGTCCCACACCATTTGTATCACCAAATGCGCTACTAGCATCAGAAACCATCACAAACCTCAATTATCCGCAAAAATAGCAAGCCATGTAAAACGCGACTTGCTACTAATATATTTTTAAAATTATGAAAATTTATGCGTGATTATGATGTTAAAGTCAACAACTCTAACTCGCTTTTTTCTTGGATTTTGCGTCAGCGATTTCTTCGACATTCGGAGCAGGTTCTTCCGCTTCTTCCGGTGTATCAGGTCCAACCAGCATTTGTTCTGACATCAAACCGGCATTTTCACGGATTTTACCTTCCAAAGTATTTAGCATATTCGGATTATCAATCAGGAATTGTTTGGCATTCTCACGCCCCTGACCAATACGCTCGCCTTCAGCAGAGAACCAGGCACCGGACTTTTCAACAAAGCCACCCTGAACACCAAGGTCCAGAATTTCACCCGTCTTGGAAATCCCCTTACCATACATGATATCAAATTCGATTTGACGGAATGGCGGCGCCATTTTGTTTTTGACCACCTTAACCCGTGTCTGGTTACCGACCACTTCATCACGGTCTTTAATTGCACCAATACGACGGATATCCAGACGAACAGAGGAATAGAATTTCAACGCATTCCCACCTGTCGTTGTTTCAGGCGATCCGAACATCACACCGATTTTCATACGAATTTGGTTGATGAAGATCACAACAGTGCGCGATTTCGAAATAGAGCCTGTGAGTTTACGCAAAGCCTGTGACATCAAACGCGCTTGAAGTCCGACATGAGTGTCCCCCATTTCTCCTTCCAGTTCCGCACGCGGCACCAATGCCGCTACAGAATCAACAACAACCACATCCAAAGCACCGGAACGCACAAGCGTATCGGCAATTTCTAAAGCTTGCTCGCCTGCATCAGGTTGCGAGATCAACAGATTATCAACCTTAACACCCAGTTTCGCAGCATAGGACGGATCCAGCGCATGTTCAGCATCGACAATCGCGCATGTTCCGCCGTTTTTCTGTGCCTCCGCAATGACATGCAATGCCAATGTCGTTTTACCGGAACTTTCCGGGCCATAAATCTCTGTAATACGGCCGCGCGGTAAACCGCCAATCCCCAAACCGATATCCAGCCCTAAGGAGCCGGTAGAAATTGCTTCAACCTGAATGGGATTTTCCTCTCCATTCAGTTTCATCACAGAACCTTTACCAAAGGCTCGTTCAATTTGTGATAAAGCCGCATCAAGGGCCTTTTGTTTTTCCGCTGGGTTTTGTTGAGACATGGTTTCTCCCGCTTTAAGTTGTGTAACACTCATGATTTGATCCCTTTCGTTTTGACATAGGTCATACCGATATTCAATGATGACCAGTGGTTTCATATAACTTACGCACGATTATTCTGAACACCAATGTACGCTATTTGTTCTCATTGTAAAGCAAAAAGAACAAAAAAAGAACATTTTTACACATTGACTTTGTAAAGGTCCGTCGGCACACAGGATAAATGTCTAAATTCAAGCTTTTTCTGTTTACGTGCATTGGCTTAGGTCTTTCGGGTTTCATTACGTTTTTAATGCTCGAAATCGGTCTGCGCTTTCTGCCTGTCGCGGAACCACTCTTCTCGCAAGCTGTTACTCAGGAACAACCTATTGCCCGTTTTATGCCAGACCGCACGATCACCTGGTCGAATGACTGGCAGTTTTCGATCGTCAATGAACGGCACATCAATAATGACGGTTTTATGAATGATCAAAATTACAGCGCAAATGACAATAAACCGCTCATGGCCGTTATCGGAGATTCATACATCGAAGCAGTTATGGTGCCTTATGAAGAAACTCTTTACGGCAGGCTTGCAGGCGTAGTGGGAGATCAAAAGCGTGTTTATAGCTTTGGCGCAAGCGGCGCCCCTTTAAGCCAGTATCTTATCTGGGCTCGATACGCGAAACAAACATATAAACCAAGCATGATGGTTTTCACCATTGTTGGAAACGACTTCGATGAGAGCTTGCCGCAATACGCAGTCTCTCAAACGTTTCATCACTTTGCAGAAAATGAGAACGGCGTTTTAGAAGCCAGGCTTTTAGAAGAATACATTCCATCAAAGCTCCGATCTGTGATTGCGCATTCTGCTTTGGCGCGATATCTGTTTTTCAACCTAAAAGTTAGTCAAAGCTACAATCGCTTTAAACAAAAACTGTCTCGACAAAATAATGCAGAAACTCTCTACATCAACAACGTAGAGGCCTTCACCTCAGAAGAAAAACTGAATGATTCTTACCGCGCTATTTCAGCATTTTTTGATTTATTACCGTCCTATTCGGGCTTGGATCCCAAGGATATTGTGTTGGCAATCGATGCCCCCAGACGTTTTATTTATTCGCCTGACATGAAACCGGAGGAAAAGTCCTATTTCGAGAAAACACGGGAGTTCTTCATTCGTGAAGGCCGTCAAAAAGGCTTTACCGTGATTGATATGCTGCCTGCTTTTTCAAGGCATTATAGCGAGAATAGCCAAAAATTCGAAAATGAAACCGATTGGCACTGGAATGGTTTAGGACATGATGTTGTGCATCAGGAAATTTTAAATACGGGTGCGTTCCGTCGTTTTATGAACCAAACGCCGCGCTTAATTGATTATTGATGTAAATTTCCCCCAAAAAGCGCAGTTTGTAGATCAGGAAAAAGCAGGATGCTATATACAACGCTGAATACACACCTAAAACCCTGCTCAAAGCTCTAAAGAAAACCTGCCCTAACGATACTTTGCCCTCAGGCGCTATTTTTTCGACATCCATATCAAAGCTGAACAGAAGCATGATTGATATAATCATTAGCAAAACATACAGAAACGGATTGTCGACCACTTCCTGAAAGGTTTGCATCACAAGAGAGTATTCGGCCACTTCCCACTTAAAAGGATAAACGGAATATTCAGGCAAAAACAACAGGCCGAACAGCATCAATTGTATCGCAATAATGCGTATCGTTGCTGGGGATATTAACGGCTGTCTGATTGTTTGATTCGTATTACTCATCCAGAACTTCTTTTACTTTTGATGCCAATTGTTTGAGCGTAAACGGCTTTGGCAAGAAATAGATATTATCACCCATGTGGTCTTTTAACTTATCTTCAGTATACCCCGAAATGAAGATGATTTTCAGCTTTGGGGTTGTTTCCCTCACTTTTTTTACCAAAGTCGGACCATCCATGTTCGGCATGATCACATCAGTGATCAATAGATCCAACGGTTTGTCTGCATTTTCTTCAATAACTTTCAGAGCCGATTCCCCGCTATCGGCTTCCAGAACCTGATAGCCCTTATTGGTTAGTGCGCGCGTGCTGAAGGTTCGTACGGCATCTTCATCTTCAACCAGCATGATTTGAGCTGTACCTGTTAGGTCTGTGACTTCTGCTTCTTCTGTTTCAGTTTCGCTATCGGCCTCAGCAGCTTCTTCATCTGTCAAACGAGCCAGATA
Organism: Pseudomonadota bacterium; assembly: GCA_039026795.1. Lineage (GTDB taxonomy): Bacteria > Pseudomonadota > Alphaproteobacteria > Micavibrionales > Micavibrionaceae > JAUHXT01. Next base: position 29 of record JBCCLQ010000102.1, on the reverse strand, counting down.
GATTGAGAACGTGGTGCCTTCCCCTACCG
>JBCCLQ010000101.1:0-6706 GCA_039026795.1 Pseudomonadota bacterium | reverse complement strand
GAAGCAGCAAAAGCAGAAGCCAGAAGCGCATTATCCTCCAGATCAGGCTTCCTTCACTTCCGATTTGATCGAACACTTACAGGACAAGAGTTGGCTGCGGCGTTAAAAACATCCTTAGAAAGACGAGGCATTGATCCTGATAATGTAATGGTTCGTACATTTTCAAAAGATAGACTTCAGCACGCAATTTCATCTGCAACAGATAGGGATAATACTTCCAATGTTGGATATCACGGAGAAACTGATGGTAAAGTTGAATGGATGCGTGGTTTAGGAATTTGGTCGAACACAGATGTGACATATGCGAGTCCTTTATCAAACCATATTTCCGGAGGCGCGGATGCAACGGAAATGGGGAGAGGAAATGCTTACGTTATTTATGATAAGCGCCATCTTTATAAAGTTGGCTACGCTTCAAACGGTTTTCATGCATTTTTGACTTCACCTCATCATGCGTTGATCGGCTTCATGTCAGACCAAGGACAGTTAGCTTTGGAAAGATCGACAGGTGCTAAGCCACGAGATCCCGGTGATGGACTAAGCTAAGTTTAGTAGACGTGGTAGACGTTGATCTATTGTCACAAAAATCATTGATAATGTTGCAATTCTTGTCGCAATTTCGTATTCATTGTTGCAATTGTCGCAATGCGGGCGTGGCGGAATGGTAGACGCTGCGGACTTAGTTGCAATTATTGAGTGCGCCCTTGGAAACTCGGGATGTAGAACTGCTCAAACTCGGGGAAACCTGTTAAATGGTAATCCCGAGCCAAGCCTGTTTTTGCAGGAAGGTGTAGAGACTAGACGGGCAGAACCTAAGCTCAGAACGCGTTTCCGAGTATGGTTAAGGGATAGTCCAGACCCCAAACTTCTTTCAAATCGAAAGAAGGCAGCGAAAGCTGTAGTTGGTAAGAAAATCCGTTGACCTTTGGTCGTGGGGGTTCAAGTCCCCCCGCCCGCACCAACGAATTGCGACAAAAACTGAAGGAAATTAACATATTGTGGGTTGACTTAAAATCCGTTGACCTTTGGTCGTGGGGGTTCAAGTCCCCCCGGGCCCACCACTTGAAAACAAAGAGCCATGCAAGACGAAACAGAAAAGCCAACAGTCCGTCCCGCTAGCCGCATGATGCAGGCCATGTACGGCAGTGGAAAAATCAAGAAAAAAGATATTGAAAAAGCGCAGAACGTTCTGGAGAACGTGCGTGGAAATCTCGATATTTCGGAGTTCATACAAAATCATTTGAACGACATTTCAAATGTTCTTAAAAATATAGAAGCTGGCAAGGATGATAAAGAGATCATCGAGCAAGCCACACACTCTCTGGTTGATTTTAAATCCAACGCAGGCATGTTTGCCGAAGGGAAATATATCAATCTTTCAATCCTGCTCTTTCAATGGATGGAAAGCATCGAAACGATTGACGAAGATTCAACCGACATCATTCAGTGGTATTTTGTGATCATGAACAAAATTCTCATCGAAAAAGACATCCCCGATGGGCATATCGACTTGATCACCAAGGAAATGAACGAAGCCTGTAAGCGCTACTACGCCAAACACCCTGAAATCACACCCGCCAAAATTATTGATAACATTGATACTGTATTTGATGACATGAGCTCTTAGGCCTTCGTATCTTCAAACTCCAAAACCATATTCACAGCGCGTTGCGAAGCATCGTGGAACGGCAGGAAGATCAAATCCACACCATGCTTTCTGAAGTTTTCAGCATTGGGCTGATTGTGACACGCAAAGCCGATTTTTCCCTGATACCCGTTATCTTTTAACCCCTGCAAAATCATAAAACGCGGATCGTCATGCGTGATCCCCGTATCATGCTGCGGTAACGCCGAAATCACCCAACGTGTGTTTTTGAGCGGCAGGTTGTGAAAAAATTCGGTGTCATTCGCATCACCATAAACCACATCATGCCCCTTGGCTTTCCACGCGCGCACCATTTCGGGGTCAAAGTCTACGGCCAAAACGCTTTGCCCTTCATCCATAAAGTTATGCGCCATTGCCTGTCCGTATCGACCCAACCCGAATAAAATCACATCATATTTCTTGTTGGTTTTGACTTGGTCTTCTTCGCACTCGACTGTTTCATCGCGGGCTTTACGCTCAAAAATTCCCAAGGTCGGCTCGGCCAAGCGGTATAGTTTTTCATCCAGTGACATTAAATATGTTGATGCCATGATCGTAATAATGCCAACCAGTGTGACGATCCCCAACGCGTCCTGATCCAGAAAACCGGACGCAAAAGCCATAGCGGCAAAAATCATGGAAAATTCGCTGATTTGCGCCAAGGAAATACCCGCCATAAAGCTGGTTCTCTTCCGATACCCCAGAACTCCGGACATGGTCATGATGATCAAAGGTTTGAACAACAACACGAACAAGGAAATGATCATAGCCGGAACCAATGACCCGCCGATATCCAGGACATTGACTTGTGTGCCGAGTGAAACAAAGAAAAACAGTAGTAAGAAATCTCGCAAAGATGACAGGCGGGAGATAATGGTTTCCCGATATGGTGTGGATGCCAGTGTGATCCCGGCCAGCAAACCTCCCAGCTCTTTACTCAACCCCAAGGCGTCGCATAATGCTGCCAGTGACACGGCCCAGGCAATCGCGAAAGCAATCAACAGCTCTTTGTTCTTCGCTAAATAAGACGTAAAGCGCATCGCGGCAAAGCGCATAAAGGCTATCAGGACAACCAAGAGTACGGCGCTGTAAACAACGATCTGAATGAGCGAAGCCCATATACTTCCGCCCTCATTTCCACCGCTGGAACTCAACGCGGCCAAAACAATCATCGCCAGAACAACGGCCAAATCCTGCACAATCAAAACACCAAGCGCAATCCGCCCATGCAACGAGTCAATCTCACGCTTGTCCGACAAAATCTTGATGATGATAATGGTACTTGAGAAAGCGAGAGTAACACCAATCAACGCCGACGTTTGAACATCAAATCCTAAGGCCAGACATAAACCGAACCCCAAACCAACGGTCAAAGTCATCTGCGTAATACCGATGATCGCAGCCATACTCCCTAAGCTTTTGATGAGCTTCAAATCTAACTTCAGCCCGACAATGAATAATAGAATTGCAATCCCAAGCTTGGCCAGTAGCGCAATTTCATCGTCGGACCGAATAACACCAAGAGCGCTCGGCCCTGCCAAAACGCCAACAATAATAAAGGAAATGATCAATGGCTGACGCAGCAACATGCCGATAATCCCGCCAAAGGCCGCCAGCAGCAAAATCGCCGAAAACTCGTAAAAACTAGAAGTATATAAAAGCTCTAACACCGCATCCATAAGCTATAGTGTAGCGGATATTCACGCCTTGCCAATTCCAATTCAGCAACAATTTTATTGACATAAAAAATTTTCTACTCTAATGCTCCTGCATGGAGGCGCTTGTAGAAATTGAAATAGATCTGATTGAATACAGTGTTGATTTGGGAATCAGGGAATCAATGCTTCTCGATCCTGCTGGCGTAAGTGTTTCTGGTAAGAATATGCCAGCTCTTAAAAAAGAGGATTTTGACGATCCTAATAAAATTTCGACATGGTATGCCGAACTGCCCCAACCCATAACTGATGATAACGGTTTAGAGTTAATTATAGCAGCATCCACTTTAACTAATGCACAATGGATTCCTCAATCTTTTGAGATCGCTGGGCCTCTGGCAAAAAGTTTAACCAATGCTTATCTAAAATCGAGCTAGATTGATGACGGCAACTCAGATGAACTTTTTGAAACAGTAGATCACCTTAGGCATGCTATGGCCCTAATTATGATGCAATATGATCAAATTATAGGTAATCCCGAGCGCATTAAAATCAAAAGATCAACACCCTCTCCCGTCTTTTAATCCAAATATGTAACAGCCGTTGGTTCTTGGCCGAGTGATTGAATCAGTTTAACCACTTCTGCACCTGCGGCCTTCACGGCTTCTTTATCGGTTGCACGCACAACAACACTCACACCACCACCATTGGTGCGGTAGTTCGGATAGGATCCAATATCCACATGAGCATGCTTATCCTGAATATCTGACAATCCCGGCGCAAGCTGGCTTTCCTGTAAATTGCACGATACACTTTGTGAATGTGTCACCGCCCCTTCCGCCAAGTTACAGACCAACCCCTCAAACATTCCTTGCATGATTTTCGGCACACCGGCCATCACATGCACATTACCCAGAATAAAACCGGGCGCACCGGACACAGGATTACCGATCAAACTCGCCCCAACAGGGATCATCGCCATTTTCTTGCGCGCTTCCGTGATCTCCGCTTCATCCTGATAGTAATCGAGCAGCATATTATAAGCGGAATTATTGAGCTCCAGCTCTACCCCAAACGCCTTGGCCACGCTTTCGGCCGTGATATCGTCATGCGTTGGTCCAATCCCGCCTGTGGTGAACACATAATTTACCTGTTCACGCATCTCATTGACTGTCTTCACAATCACCTCTTGAATATCGGGAATAACCCGAACCTCGCGCATCGCAATGCCCCGCTGATTCAACTGTTCCGCCAGCCAGGCCGTATTTTTATCCTGCGTACGTCCGCTTAAAATCTCGTTCCCCACGATAATCAGCGCCGCCGTGTAAGTTTTTTGCATTTCTGAGCCACTTCATTATTATTTGAAAACAGATCATCAATATGGTTCAAAGGCGTATGAAAAACAATACATCCGAACAAAACGGGCATTATAATCAGGACGGCATCCTCATCCACGACCAAAGCGGGTTTGACGGCATGCGCAAAGCGGGGCAACTGGCCGCCGCTACGCTGGATATGATCACTGATCATGTCGTACCGGGAGTCACGACTGATGAACTCGATAAGCTTTGCCATGATTACATTATCAAGGCTGGCGCAATCCCTGCGCCGCTCAATTACAAAGGCTTCCCGAAATCCATCTGTACATCGATCAACCATGTTGTCTGTCATGGCATCCCGGGTGAGCGCGTGCTGGAAGAAGGAGACATCGTAAATATCGATGTCACCGCCATTCTGGATGGTTGGCACGGTGATACATCCCGCATGTTTTTGGTTGGCGATAAAATTCCGGTCAAAGCACGCAAGCTTTGCGACATTACGTACGATTCCATGATGGCGGGGATTGAAGCCGTGAAACCCGGCGCAACTTTGGGCGATGTTGGCTACGCAATACAGCAGGTGGCGGAGAACAACCGTTTTTCCATTGTCCGTGATTTCTGCGGCCACGGTCTAGGCCAGGTCTTCCACATGCCGCCCTCTGTGATGCATTTCGGTGTGCCGGGCAAAGGTCCTGTGTTGGAAGCTGGCATGTTCTTTACCATCGAACCTATGGTCAATGCAGGCAAATACCAAACAAAAGTTCTAGAAGATGGATGGACGGCCGTGACACGTGACCGCTCCTTCTCCGCGCAATACGAACATTCACTCGCCGTCACGGAAGACGGTTTTGAAATTTTCACCCTGTCACCCAAGGGGTATACGAAAGCGCCCTATGGCTGATCCGCTCACCAAAGACGAAAAACCGCATTACGCAGGTCATCGTGACCGACTGCGCCAGCGTTTTCTGGATGCGCCTGACGCCTTGCCCGACTACGAACTTCTTGAACTTATTTTATTTATGGCCATCCCGCGCCGTGATGTAAAACCGATTGCAAAAATTCTCATCACACGTTTTGGCTCCTTTAACGGTGTCGTCAACGCCTCCGTGCCCGACCTGTGTGGCGTGAAGGGAATTTCTGAAAATACGGCTATTGCGATCAAAGCCATTCGAGCAGGTGCCATGCGCATGATGAAACAGGATGTAATCGGTAAACCTGTTTTGAATAGTTGGCAACGGCTGATGGATTATTTACACGCCACGATGGCACATGAGAAAAAAGAACATTTCCGCTTGCTGTTCCTAAACAAGAAAAACGAGCTTATTGCCGATGAGGTGCAACAAAGCGGAACGGTAGACCACACCCCCGCCTATCCGCGTGAAATCATGAAACGTGCGCTCGAATTATCGGCGACCGCCATTATCCTGGTGCACAACCATCCATCTGGCGATCCAACCCCATCCCAAGCTGATGTCGACATGACCAATGCAATCATCGCCGCAGCACAGCCTTTTAACATCGTCATCCACGACCACCTGATTGTCTCCAAATCCGATATCACGTCTTTTAAGACTTTGGGGTTAATTTAAAATATTCATTTAATAAAGAGGTTCAATGAACATGTCTGAAAGTTTAATACACATTGTTTCTAATTATGATTTTTTAATTTCTACTGTGAGTATATTTTTAATATCAATGTTTTTTTAAAAAATCATTTTGGATTACTTATCAGGAAGAAAATATTCAATTCATAATTCCAGAGAATCGTATGAAAGAATAAGATTATCAGAATTATCAGAATTATCAGACTTGCTTGGGGCAAGAATTGAGCGAATAGAAGAAAAACTGCAAAAACAGGCACCACAAAACGACCCATTAAGCGAGCAACAAAAGAAGAAGCTTTACGAGCAAGCACAAGCAATCTTAAAGGAAACACTTCCAAAGGAATATACAAAAATAGCTGCAGATCAAATGGAGAATGCTGCGACAAAAAATTTGCAAGCACTAACCAAATTTTCTGAAAAAATACAAAACAGACTTAACGATGAAATATCTGCTTTAGGAAGACGTGCAAATCTGAATTTAGG
>JBCCLQ010000100.1:0-6720 GCA_039026795.1 Pseudomonadota bacterium | reverse complement strand
TCCCAAAGCTGAGCATGCTTGTAATCCAGTGCTCGTATTGCGGATATTGTTCTTGTAGGAGGTCAGGAAAGCGGTAACCTTCACCTGCACCAACGCCGTAGACAACTGAATCGCCATAGTAGCCGATACGTTTTTTGGGGCTATCAAGATTGAATTCTTCATCAGGTAGTCCAAAAGAATTCATTGTGATTGTGCCGTAGGGGTATTCGTATACGCCTTGTTTTTGAACGGCTGTGTAATAACCGATATCGTAAGATATAACAAAACGCAAAGCGATTTCAGCCAGAATTAGGACGAAAAGTCCGAATAAAAACAAAGAAACAAAAAGTGTTTTACGGGGGTGGCGATCAAAAAGAGTGTCAGGCATTAATCCAACTCAAATGCGTCTTTATAATCGGCTGCTAAAGCAGGGTCTTGATCTTCTTTTTTCAAAACGCAATTGCCGACGACAAGCATGTCCATTTCCGTACCCATAAAGCAGCGAAAAGCATCTTCGGGTGTGCAGACAATTGGTTCTCCACGGACATTAAAGGACGTATTCACAATTACTGGGCAGTCCGTCAGATTTTTAAATTCAGAAATCAGTGCATGATAACGTGGATTGGTTTCTTTATGCACCGTTTGGACGCGCGCGGAGTAATCGACGTGGGTGACAGCCGGGATATCAGAGCGCGGGATATTGAGTTTATCAATACCGAAGAGTTTTTGCTGGTCTTCTGTCAGGTCTTTACATTTGTTGTCGTTGACTGGGGCAACGAGAAGCATGTACGGGCTGTCTTCGTTGAGATCAAACCATTCAGACACATCATCGCGCAGAACAGACGGGGCAAACGGGCGGAAAGATTCGCGGTATTTGACCTTTAAATTCAGGTTTTTTTGCATGGATGGTGAGCGTGGATCACCAATAATGGATCGACCACCCAAAGCGCGTGGTCCGAATTCCATACGTCCCTGAAACCAGCCGATAGCTTTTTCATCGGCTAAGGCTTTGGCGGTTATTTTAATGACTTCGTCATCGTTCGCATGACGTGTAAATTTTGCACCACTTTTGTTAAGGCGTTTTTCAATATCATCATCATCGAACACTGGCCCAAGATATGAACCTTTCATCGTGTCTTTTTGATTGGAGTTCTTGCGTTCACTGTCGTGATGCAAGTGATAAGCGGCCAGAGCAGCACCCAGAGAGCCGCCTGCATCACCGGCTGCGGGCTGAATCCAGATATTTTTGAAATACCCTTCTTTCAGGATTTTACCGTTGGCCACACAGTTCAAAGCCACACCACCTGCCAGACACAAATTATCAATATCCGGATATTCTTGCTTCAGGTTTTTAACTATGCGGCGTACGACTTCTTCGGTCACAACTTGCACAGAGGCGGCGAGATCCATCTCACGTTGCGTGATTTGACTCTCTGATGTGCGGGCAGGACCACCGAACAAATCATCAAACTTCTTGTTCGTCATGGTAAGCCCAGTTGCGTAATTGAAATAATCTTGGTTCAGGCGAAAAGAGCCGTCTTCCTTAACATCAATCAAATTTTCAAAAATGGTATCGGCATACTTAGGTTCGCCATAGGGTGCGAGCCCCATGATTTTATATTCGCCCGAATTGACCTTAAAGCCTGTGTAATAGGTCATCGCGGAGTAGAGTAAACCTAAAGAATGTGGGAAATGAATCTCCTTTTTGATCTCCAAATCCTTGCCCTTACCGATACCAATGGACGTTGACGCCCATTCACCGACCCCGTCCATGGTCAGCACAACAGCTTCGTCATAAGGTGACGGATAGAACGCGCTGGCGGCGTGTGATAGATGATGTTCGGAAAAAAGTAGTTTGGATTTGATCAGCTTTTTTTGATCTTTGGATGGTTTTTCGCCAAACGCATACTCAGACAAAAGATCAATGAGCATTTTTTTCTGAAAGAGTTTCTCTTTTAACCACACGGGAATGGCTGTTTTGAATGACAGGAAACCACGCGGTGCAAAGGCGAGGTAGGTTTCAAGTAGGCGTTCGAATTTTGTAAACGGTTTTTCAAAAAAGACGATATTATCGATTTCTTCCAGTTTTATGTTTGCCTGTTTTAAGCAAAACTCAATCGCCTTTATCGGGAAACCCGCATCATGTTTTTTACGTGTGAAACGCTCTTCCTGGGCAGCAGCGATAATATCACCGTCGCGAATAATGGCGGCGGCGCTATCGTGATAAAATGCTGAAATCCCAAGAATGATCATAAATTAAAAGACCGTATAAATAAACGGAGCGACCGCAGAGCCTTTGGATAAGACAATTAATCCCCCAAACATCACCATGATCAAAAGGATAGGAAGCATCCAGAATTTTTTGCGTACTTTTAAAAATGTCCAAAGCTCTTTGAAAAACTCCATAACGTTCTCTTTCTTTAAAACTGGTATTTCATCGGATTTTCGATATCCGTTTTTTCTTTTTCGACCCAATATGTGTTGGCGCTTTTATCGAATTTTCGTTTCATCGGATCATAGCGCAGGATTTTCATGATGATGCCGGCTGGAATGAAGGCCACCAAAAATAACAAAAACATGATGATCGGATTAACGATATGAAACAGGATTTTCGCCAATCCCATCCAGGCTTTATTGAGAGGCGTCAGGGCATTGGGGAAGAGTAAAGCACCTGCGATCAATCCACCGCCCAGGCCATAAAAAATCATCGCTAGAATAGAAAAGTTGAAAAATACGGATTTGATTGTTGCGATCAGGCAAAAGATAATCCCGACTGTATAGCCAAAATTTTTGTTGGATGGGCCTTTGACCTCATCATACTCCACAAAGGCGTCGTGGGTTTGCCCCTTATTTTTAGCCATAAATCTCTCCGATACGTCCTCTGGATAAGGTTTTAGCTGATCGTAGGCTTTGATACAAGCTAGTAAAGCCCGCCTGTCCCGGTAAATGTATCATCAGGCTGTTGTGGTGTTTGAGCAGGCTGTCTAACGGGTTGTTGAGCGCCGCCTACATCCCGTCTCCACAGGTTTTGTGATGGGTTTGGATTGGTCGGATCATAGGGGCCATCACGCCAGCCGAGATTAGGATCGTCTATATTTTGTCCGGGGAAGTTCAGGCCGCCTTCACCTGCTTCATCATCGGAAATATAATCTCCATACCCAAAGGCATTGTAACCGTAGGGGTCTTGATAAGGGCCGTAAGGATCGACCAATCCGCCGCCGGATATCACATTTGTATCCAGTACGTAATTATCAATGTTTGGTTCTGTTCCACTGACAAACGATTCCCAAATCACTTTTTCATCGCCCGGCAGTGCAGCGCGCCCGGTTGCCGCATTGATACGCACCTGTTTGATACCTGATGGACGTCGGAAAGGAACCGGCGGTTGATCAGCCAAAGCCTGTTTGATGAACTCTTTAAAGATCGGAGCGGAAACAGATGAGCCTGTTTCTTTTTTACCCAAAGATTTCGGGTCATCAAAGCCGACAAAAACACCGACGACCAAATCGGGTGTGAAACCCATAAACCAAGTATCTTTAGATTCATTCGTCGTACCTGTTTTTCCACCCATGGGGCGGTTTAATTCGGCCAATCTGCGGGCTGTTCCACGTTGAACCACGCCTTCGAGGATGGATACGATTTGATAAGCAGTGCGAGGGTCGGCAACTTGTTCGCGATCGTCTGTTACATCCGGTGTTTTTTGGCTATCCCAACGGATCAAGTGTCCGCAATTCGCACATGGGCGGCTGTCATGCGCAAAAATTGTTTCACCGTATCGATCCTGAATACGGTCAATGAAAGTCGGATCAATTTTTTTACCGCCATTCACCAGCATGGCGTAAGCCGAGGTCAGGCGTAATAGAGTGGTTTCTCCAGCACCTAGAGAATAAGACAGGAACGGTTTCATTTGGTCGGCGATGCCGAAGCGTGTCGCATATTCGACAACTTTATCCATGCCGATGTGATCGGCCAAACGCACCGTCATGAGGTTTCTGGATTTTTCGATACCGACACGAATGGGAGTCGGCCCATAAAAATTCCCCGAATAATTTGACGGTTTCCAGTAATCGCCCTGACCAGGGTTTTGTTCAATGACGAAGGGTGCATCCAAAACGAGGGTTGCCGGTGTGAAGCCTTGATCCAAGGCGGGTAGGTATACGAAAGGTTTGAAAGCAGAGCCGGGCTGTCTGTTAGCCTGTGTGGCACGGTTGAAGACGCTGCCATCGAAGCTCCACCCGCCCTGCATGGCCAAAACGCGGCCTGTATGAGGGTTCATGGCCATGATGGCGCCTTGAACGTTTGGAACCTGACGTAGCATATAATCATCATCGGTTTGTTCCACCATGATGACATCGCCGACTTTCAGCACCTGAGATACAGCTGTGATTTCAGGGCCGAGTGCGTAACAATCCTGTAAACATTCGCGCGCCCATTTTACGCCGTTCAGTTTGAGGTCGGTTTTTGTTTTATCGGCAAAAGCGATTTGTGCTTTGCTTGTTCCGGCATCCAGAACAACAGCTAACCGCCAATTATTCAGCATGCCTTTTTGAATCTGGATATTTCCGAGCTTGGTAGCCCAGTCATCCATGCTGTCAAACTGCGCGACCGGCCCTCGATAACCATGACGCCTATCATAATTCATCAAACCTTCGCGCAGGACATTTTGTGCGATGTCCTGCATGGCCGGATTAACAGTTGTACGGACGGCCAATCCGCCCTTATACAAAGAGTCGGGGCCGTATTTTTCATCAAGAATACGGCGGATTTCCTCAGAGAAATAAGGAGCTTCAACGCGCTCTTCGGCTTCGGGTGCTTTCATTTGTAGCGGCGTTGCTTTTGCAAGCTCTGCCTGGCTTTTTGTAATGTGGCCGTCATCAACCATACGGTCCAGTACCCAGTCCCGACGTGCGATGGCTGACTCACGATTACGGATCGGGTGGTAATTGTTTGGTGCTTTGGGGAGGGCCGCCAGATAAGCAGCCTCAGCATATGTGAGCTCATCGAGTGCTTTGTTGAAATAAATCAACGCAGCCGCAGCCACACCATAGGCGCGCTGGCCTAAAAAAATCTCATTCAGGTAAAGCTCCATGATTTTTTCTTTGCTCAGGGCTTTTTCGATACGTGTGGCGAGAATGGCTTCACGGATTTTACGTTCGTAACTGCGCTCATTCGTCAGCAGGAAGTTTTTTGCCACCTGCTGCGTAATCGTTGAACCACCGATTTTACGGCGGTTTGTACCAGCGTTTCTGATATTTGTGATCATGGCGCGGACAATGGCCGTCGCATCCACCCCTTCATGCTCAAAGAATTTTTTGTCTTCGGCTGCTGTAAAAGCCTGAACGACTTTTTCAGGAATGAAAGGGTAGGGCACGAAAATACGACGTTCTTGGGCATATTCAGCCATGAGGCGCCCGTCGCCGGCATAGACACGGGTCACAATCGGCGGTTCATAATTTTTGAGCTCCGTATGGTCGGGTAAATCTTGTGAATAATAACTTATGACAAAAACAACAAGCAGGATTCCGGCTATGATGCCAAGAAAACCAAGGGATGTGAGGGCTATGATTGTGTTCCAGAACCACTTCATATGGGTGTTATGACACAGCTTTGGGGCGTTATAAAGGCGGAAATTTATGCCGCGTTAAAGCTTTGGTGTTTGGTGATGGGGCCATCAGCGCGGCCATGGATGAATTGTTCGACATACGGGTTTTCGCTGTTATCCAGATCGGCGACAGGGCCACACCATATAATCTCGCCTTCATAGATCATCGCGACATCATCGGCAATTTTGCGTGCACTCGCCATATCATGGGTGATGGATAGGGCGGTTGCGCCCAGTTCTTTGACATTCTCAACGATCAAATCATTGATGACGTCAGCCATAATCGGGTCGAGGCCTGTTGTCGGTTCATCAAAAAATATGATTTCGGGATTGGCGGCGATAGCACGAGCGAGACCCACACGTTTTTGCATACCGCCTGAGAGTTCAGCCGGGAACAGGTCGGCGACTTGTTCAGCCAAACCGACACGGCGTAGTTTTTCGATTGCAATGTCGCGTGCTTCGTCGCGGTGCATTTTTTTAGCGTGTAGAAGCGCGAAAGCTACATTTTCCCAAATCGGTAGCGAGTCGAAAAGGGCAGCGCCCTGAAACAGCATCCCGAATTTACCCATGAGTTCGTCGCGGTCCTGACGGTTCAAGCCGACTGTTTCCATTCCGTCCACCAGAATAGAGCCTTCATCAGGATGAATAAGACCCAGAATGCATTTAAGAGTAACGGATTTTCCGCTTCCCGAGCCGCCGATAATAACCATGGATTTTCCGGGCTCAATAGCGAGATTGACGCCATTCAGAACATCCTTCGGACCAAAAGACTTGGTGACATTCGACATTTGTATTTTCGGGTTCGTGCCCGCTGGTGCCGGTTTCATCATGAGAATAGCACCTGTGTGAGAATATAGTTAAAGATCAAAATCAGGATGGATGATGAGACGACGGCGTATGTCGTAGCCGCACCCACACCTTGTGCGCCGCGTCCGGAATTAAAGCCGTGATAGCAACCCATCATGGTCACGATAAATCCGAATACACCTGCTTTGATAAGGCCTGAGATTACATCAATTGGCTCCAAGATATCCCAAGTCTGTGTCAGGTAAGTGCCCGGAGAGAAACCCAATGTGTAAATACTAACCAGATAGCCGCCAAAGACTCCGACGATATCACCGATCAATACAAGCACAGGT
>JBCCLQ010000099.1:0-6755 GCA_039026795.1 Pseudomonadota bacterium | reverse complement strand
GAACGAAAGAATTTCTGGCCACGGCCTTCGTTGCACTTGGACAAACGCATGCATCGATCAAAAGCTATAACAATTTGTGGGGTGTACCTCTGTCTTTATCGAATATGCATGCAGGTACGGACTTCGGTGTTTTTGAAATGGGTATGAATCATGCCAATGAAATTGTACCTCTGAGCAAACAGGTGCGGCCTCATATTGCGATCATTACAACCGTGCAGAGTGTTCATATTGAAAATTTTGATAATGGTGAATTGGGGATTGCAAATGCCAAGGCTGAGATTTTTGAAGGTCTGGAAGAGGGCGGTATCGCCATTTTGAACAGAGACAATCAGTGGTTTTCACATTTGAAAAAGAAAGCTGAAGATTTGGGAGCGCGCGTCATGTCATTTGGTGAGCATGAAAACGCCGATGCCAAAATCATAGAGTGCTTGGAAGCGGCTAACGGGTCTCGTGTTAAGGTTGATATTATGGGCGAAGTGATAGAGTATTCGTTACAAATTCCCGGACGGCACCATGTTCAAAATTCTCTGGCTGTTTTGCTGGCTGTAAAATTGGCCGGGCAAGATGTGCAAAAAGCAGCGAAAGCTCTTGGGCAGCAACGTGCGATTGAAGGGCGCGGTGCGCAGGAAAAACTGGATATTGGTGATCATGATAATCCTGTTACCTTGATTGATGAGGCATATAACGCATCGCCTGCCTCCATGAAGGCGGCATTTAAAGTTCTGGCGCTTATTGATCCGGGACGAGGCGGGAGACGCATCGCCGTCCTTGGTGATATGTTAGAGTTAGGGAAAGACAGTCCGCAGATGCATGCTGATCTGGCATTGCCGCTCAAGGCTGCGAATGTTGATTTGGTCTATACATGCGGTCAGAACATGAAAAAACTTCATGAGAGCCTTCCCGCCAATCAACGTGGAGAATACCGTGAAACCAGTGATGAACTCTCACAAATTGTGCCGGATGTCTTAACTCCTGGTGATGTTGTTTTGGTCAAAGGCTCGAACGGCAGTAAAATGGGGTCGGTAATCGAAGCACTTCGTGCTTTGCCCGAGAAATTAAAGAAAGGCAAGGCGTCGAATGCTGTATAATTTACTGACACCGCTCAGCGACGAGTTTATCTTTTTTAATCTATTCAACTACCTGACGTTCCGCACGGGCGGTGCGATTATGACGGCTTTAATTATCGGGTTTGTGATCGGGCCTGCTATGATCCGCTGGTTAAAATCCAAACAGGCCGAAGGACAGCCAATCCGTGATGATGGACCTGAAGGGCATTTTAAAAAAGCTGGTACGCCGACAATGGGCGGCTTGATGATTTTGATTTCCAGCGGAATTTCAACTCTGCTTTGGTCTGATTTAACAAATCCCTATATCTGGATTGTGTTGGGTGTCATTGCAGGATTTGGACTTATCGGATTTGCAGACGACTTTGCAAAACTGACACAAAGATCCCATAAGGGTATATCGGGCAAAATACGTTTGGGCGGTGAATTTTTAATCGCTCTTCTCGCCGTTCTCGCTTTTATTTTATATACCGAGCCGGATCAAGCGACAGGTCTCGCCATACCATTTGTAAAGGATTATCTATTGCCTCTCGGTTTATTTTTTATTCCCTTTGCCATGCTGGTTATTGTGGGTGCATCAAATGCTGTGAACCTGACTGATGGTTTGGATGGATTGGCGATTGTTCCCGTTATGATTGCTGCGGCTTGTTTTGGTTTAATCAGTTATCTGGTCGGTAACGCCGTCTTCTCAGAATATCTCGGTATTATTTCCGTACCCGGTGCGGGTGAGCTTGCCATCATCTGTGGTGCTCTCATCGGTGCGGGCATGGGTTTTCTCTGGTTTAATGCACCGCCTGCTATGGTGTTTATGGGCGATACAGGTTCGCTGTCTATGGGGGCTGGTCTGGGTGCGATTGCGGTCATCGTGAAACATGAATTGGTATTGGCGATTATCGGGGGTTTGTTTGTCATGGAAACGCTGTCTGTGATGATACAGGTGGCGTCTTATAAGTTGACGGGTAAGCGGGTTTTCGCGATGGCGCCCATTCATCACCATTTTGAGAAAAAGGGCTGGTCGGAACCGACAATTGTCATTCGTTTTTGGATCATCGCCGTCATCCTGGCCATTGTTGGTCTGTCCACATTGAAGTTGAGGTAATTCATGTCTCTGTTCTCTCGTACAGATAAATCGTTATTAGGCCGTTGGTGGTGGACCGTGGATCGCGGCATGCTTGCTCTTATTTTGTCCATCATTGCATACGGTGTCGTACTGGTTGCTGCGGCTTCTCCACCTGTTGCAGAGCGGATTGGTGCAGGCGAATACCATTTCATTATCCGTCATTTGATTTTACTGGCCCCTGCGCTTGTTATTTTGTTTGGCATGTCCTTGTGTGACAAACAAATGATATGGCGCGCTGCTCTGTGTGTTTTAGGTGGCGGTCTTGTTGCAATGGTTCTGGTATTGGCTATTGGACCAGAAGTCAAAGGAGCCACGCGCTGGCTTCCTATATTTGGTTTTTCATTACAGCCCAGTGAATTCGTGAAACCCGCTTTTGTGGTTGTTGCGGCCTGGTTGATTGCGCGTGAAAAAGAAGTACCGACTTTTGCAGGGCAAAAATGGGCGCTTGGTTTATTTGCGCTTGTGATTTCTTTGCTTCTGATGCAACCCGATTTAGGCATGAGCATTGTTGTGAGCGGTTGTTTCTTGGGCTTGATCTTTCTGGCTGGTTTGAGGCTCAGACTAGTGGCTTTGTTATTAGGTGTCGCGCTCGGCGCTCTCATCATGGCTTATTTCAGTTTTTCACATGTGCAAAGTCGTATCGATAGATTTATGGACCCATCCAGTGGTGACACTTATCAGGTTGAACAATCGCTGGAAGCTTTCAAGAATGGTGGTGTTTTCGGAACAGGTGCAGGGCAGGGCACTGTGAAATTAAACATCCCGGATGCACACGCTGATTTTATCTTTTCGGTTGCGGGGGAAGAGCTTGGAATGATGTTTGTCCTGCTGATGGTTCTGCTTTATGGTGGAGTTATTGTACGCGGATTTAACAGGGTTATGGATTCAGACGATTTGTTTGCAGTTTTGGCGACGGGTGGCTTGCTGATCATGTTTGGCGGGCAGGCACTCATTCATATGGGATCAGCCTTATCTTTGTTGCCGACCAAGGGGATGACGCTGCCGTTTATCAGCTATGGTGGTTCATCACTTTTGGCGATGGCGATGTCCATGGGGTTCGTTCTGGCGCTGACGCGGAAACAGGCGAATAGGGGAATTGCACGCGGGAGCTTGTCGCTGAAACCGACTCCGAACAGCGTTAAGGCTTATTCATGAATGATGTAAAACCAAAGAAAACAATTCTTCTGGCTGCTGGTGGAACAGGCGGCCATATGTTTCCGGCCGAAGCCTTAGCACAGGATTTGTTATCACGTGGCTTTGACGTTGTTTTGGCCACAGATGAGCGCGGTAAAAAATACGAACCCTTTGCAGGCGGCATACAAGTAAAAGTTTTAAGTAGCGCGACACTTAAGCCCGGATTAATGAGTAAAATCAAGTCTGCTTTATCTCTGGGCGCTGGCTATTTTCAAGCGCAAAAGCTTGTAAAGTCATTGAAACCTTCTGTTGTTGTCGGTTTTGGTGGATATCCATCCTTAATGCCTGTCTATGCCGCGCAAGGAAAACGTATTCCAACGATTATTCATGAATCCAACGCCGTTTTGGGCCGCGCCAATGAGTTTTTATCCCGTAAGGCGGATCGTATCGCAGTTGGTTTGCCCGATATTACGGGATTGGATGAGAGCGATGCCGTGCGCACAGTTGTGACGGGTAATCCTGTTCGCCCTGATATTGCTGCTCTGTACAATCAACCCTATCCGGCTATTGAACAGGATGGTGCGTTGAAGATTTTTGTAATGGGTGGATCGCAAGGGGCGAGTGTGTTTGCAAAAGTACTACCGGAAGCTTTTGCATCCTTGCCTGAAGCGTACCGCAAGCGTTTGGAAATTACCCAACAATGCCGTGAAGAGGATTTGGCTGAAGCACGTCGCATTTATCATGATGGTGGAATTCAGGCAGATCTTCAGCCGTTTTTTAAAGATGTCGCCCATCGTTTGGCTGAAACGCATTTGTTTATTGGTCGGTCAGGCGCAGCCACAGTCGCAGAAATGACAACGGCTGGTCGTCCCGCTATTTTCGTGCCTTACCCGCATCATGACGATCAGCAGCAAAAGCGGAATGCGGACTCTGTTGCTGATCTGGGCGGAGCCTGGGTGATGACCGAAAACGGCTTCACCAAGGAAGCTTTGCTCTCTCGTATCGAGAATTTTTTACAGAATCCACAAACCTTGTTTACAGCTGCCGAGAATGCTAGAAAAGCCGGAAAGCCGGATGCTGCGCGGAAATTGGGTAATCTTGTAACCGCATTGGCATCGGGCTGGGATAAAGATGCGCAAAAGACCTATGATTTGACACAAGGTCGCCAAGATTAGCGCTTAAAGGTAGTAGCATGAGAGCAATTCCACCGGACATCGGTGTTTTTCATTTTATCGGCATAGGCGGTATCGGCATGAGCGGTATCGCAGAAGTGCTGCATGACTTGAATTATAAGGTTCAGGGCTCAGACATTTCCGAAAGCGCGAATGTCAAACGCTTGCAGGATAAGGGTATTAGCGTCTTTATCGGACAAAATGAAAGCAATATTGAAGGCGCATCCGTCGTTGTGACGTCCTCCGCCATTAAAAGCGATAACCCGGAACTTGTGGCTGCTCAAGACGCGGGCCTGCCTATTATACGTCGTGCCGAAATGTTGGCCGAGCTGATGCATCTCAAGATGTCGATCTCTATCGGCGGAACCCATGGAAAAACCACAACAACTTCCCTTGTCGGTGCGATGCTGGAAGAAGGTGGCTTTGATCCGACTGTGATTAATGGCGGTGTCGTCAATAATTACGGCACGAATGTGAGGCTCGGCCAGGGCGACTGGGTGGTTGTCGAAGCCGATGAAAGCGATGGTACGTTTACCCGCCTGCCGTCCGTTGTTAGTGTCGTGACGAACATTGACCCCGAACACCTGGATCATTATGGCGATTTTGAAAGCGTTTGTAAGGCCTTCACGCAATTCGTACGCAACATTCCGTTTTACGGATACGGAGTGGTCTGTTCCGATCATCCGGGTGTACAGAAAATCCTTCCCGATTTGGTTGGTCGTAAAGTTATCACATACGGCACAAATCCGCAGGCACATGTTCAGCTACAAAATATTCGCGCAGCACAAGGCGGGCAGATTTTTGATGTCAAAATCGCTGATAAAGATATCAAAGATATCTTTCTGCCGATGTTTGGCGAACACAATGCATTAAATGCTTGTGCTGCTATCGCAATCGCCAATGAAATGGACGTACCTGTCGCGCTGATCAAAAGTGCTTTAGAAAAGTTTAGCGGGGTGAAACGCCGCTTCACCAACACAGGTGAAGTGAACGGCATTACAATCATTGATGATTATGGTCACCATCCGGTTGAAATTCGAGCTGTGTTGAAGGCTGCAAGACAAGCCGTATCGGAAAACGGTGGCAATGTGATCGCGATTATGCAGCCGCATAGATATAGCCGCCTCAATGACTTATTTGATGATTTTGCAACCTGTTTTCAGGACGCGGATAGCGTGTTCATCGCAGATGTTTATGAGGCGGGTGAGCAACCGATTGATGGCGCAAACAAAGGCGCACTGACCGAAGCAGTATCCAAACACGGTCATAAAGATGTGGTGGCTCTGAGCAGTGCCGATAATTTGGCAACCCTGATTGCCGATAAAGCACAAGACGGTGATTACGTCATTTTCTTGGGCGCAGGCGACATCACCAAATGGGCGTACGACTTACCAAAAGCATTAGAGAACGAATATGAAGGCCGAAAACAAAAGCGTGCCTGATCATTTGCCCGAAGTGCGGGGGAAATATGCGTTCGATGAACCGCTGGGGAAGAAAAGCTGGTTCAAATGCGGTGGTAACGCCGAAGTTCTTTTTAAGCCCGCTGACGTCGAAGACTTACAACATTTCCTGAAAAACTATGATGGCGAGATCCATGTTCTGGGGGCGTTGTCCAACACGATTATTCGCGATGGTGGTTTATCAGGTGTAGCCATTCGTCTGGGCCGTGACTTTGGAAAAATAGAGATTGATGGTGAATATGTGCGTGCTGGCGCGCTTGCGCTTGATGCCAATGTTGCACGGCATTCTGCTGAAGCAGGAATTGCGGGACTTGAATTTTTCTCAGGCATTCCTGGGTCGATCGGCGGGGCCGTAAAAATGAACGCAGGATGTTATGGCGCCGAGACCCGCGATGTCATTGTCGAAGCACAAGCGGTTGATCGATCAGGGAAAATTGTGCGTCTGAAACCCAAGCATCCGCCCGAACAAACATTGAAGAAAAAAGATTTGCTAGAAGTTGAGTTATTGGATGTTCCGGCCGATGAAAATTACGTCGAAATGGCGATGGGGTATCGTCACAACGACATCGATGATGGATATATCGTCACAGAAGCGCTTTTTAAAGGGTATGCAGAAAAACCCGATACTGTTTTGAAATATATAGAGGATATAAAATCGAAACGGGAAAACTCTCAACCCATTCGTGAAAAAACGGGCGGGTCGACTTTCGCCAATCCGAGTTCGGAAGAACTGGCACAAGCCGGACAAAAAGAAGACACAAAGGTCTGGCAGCTTATTGATCAGGTTGGAGGTCGTGGCCTTATG
>JBCCLQ010000098.1:0-6872 GCA_039026795.1 Pseudomonadota bacterium | reverse complement strand
TGACGGTCGTTTTGATGATCGCGATAGGTCACTGGCTTTTAGAACCAGTGCTCTTCATGCGCGAAAATCTTTTGATTGCATCAGAGAATCCGGAAAACCCCAAAATCAACGATAGTCCGTTTGATCCGAATGATGAAATTGGTGGCGCGATTATAGTTGCCCAGCAATTGATCTTGCAAAACGCTGATAACATACGCCAGATCAAGAGCGCGGCGGAAGATAAGATCCACAAACTCGCTTACTACGATACGCTGACAGGTCTGCCGAACAGAACACTGTTCTTACAAAAATTGAATGAGCAAGCGAAAGCACAACGTGGTGAAAAAGATCCTGAACATTTTGCTGTGATTGCGCTCGACCTTGACCACTTTAAGGACGTCAACGATACCATGGGCCACAATGTGGGTGACGCAATCTTGCGTGGTGTCGGTAAACGTCTTAGATCAGCGCTACCCGAGCAAGCGATTGTTGCGCGTTCAGGAGAGGATGAATTCGCGATTACCATTCCATTGGACTCAGAAACAAAAAGTGCCAAAGATTTAGCGGAAAAAGTAGCGCAAGTGATTCGCGGCGAGCCATTTAAAGTCTTTAATGAGAACTTCCAGATTCGCGCTTCCATTGGAGCAGCAACATTCCCCGATGATGGTGTGGACCCAGATCAGGTTTTGAAGAATGCGGATATTGCGTTGAACCGTGCCAAAGAAGAAGGCCGCGATACATACAAGGAATATTCCGAAGATTATGATCGCGAAGTGCAACAAAGATTCCAGATGCTGCGAGACTTGCGTGATGCTCTGGAACACAAGCAGCTTGACCTCTATTACCAACCGCAATTCGATTTGGGTAGCGGCCGATTAATTGGTGCAGAAGCTCTGTTACGCTGGTTTAAACCGGACAATAGCAAAGAAGGTGGCCAATTCATTTCACCGGCTGACTTTATCCCTGTCGCTGAAAGCTCTGGCCTGATTGTTCCTATCGGTGAGTGGGTTATGCGTAAAGCCTGTAAATTGGCCGCAGATTTTCAGGACAATGGCAATGATTTACGCATCGCCGTGAACGTATCGGGTGCACAATTCTATCAAAGTGATCTGGTAGAATTCACACAGAAAACACTAAAAGAAACAGGATTGAAGGCTGCGAACTTGGAATTAGAAGTAACCGAAAGCGTGTTTATGGACGACATGCAGCATGCCGTAGATACCTTGAAAAACCTTCATGGGCTTGGTGTGGAGCTGGCGATTGATGATTTCGGTACAGGCTATTCATCGCTGTCTTACTTACGTCAATTCCCGATTGACCGTTTGAAGATTGACCAGTCCTTCATCCGTAATGCCTTAAACAATGCCGATGATGCATCCATCGCCAAAACGATTATCACGTTGGGGCACTCTCTAAACCTAAAAGTCATCGCGGAAGGTGTGGAAACCGTAGAGCATGAGAACTTCTTGCGTGAGCAAACATGTGATGAAGTCCAGGGTTTCCGGTATTCCAAGCCTGTCGCAGAAGAGGATTTCCGCAATTTTGTTTCCGGTTATGACGGCGACTTAAGCATTTTTGATAAAAGCTAAGCTTTAGAGCGTTGTCTTCATCTGCTGATCCGTGTATGCAAAATACATGAGCACACAAAATCCAGTTACATCTTCAAAAGCAAACCCTTTAAGGGGCGTCGCCAATATTCCGGGTGATAAATCCATGTCACACCGTGCCCTAATGATGGGCGGACTGGCTGTTGGTGAAACGATTATTTCAGGCCTTCTGGAAGGCGAAGACGTCATGCATACAGCCGATGCCATGCGTAGCCTCGGCGCGACAATTGAGGGGGGAAGTGACGGATTGTGGCGCACATTTGGCGTTGGGGTCGGCGGATTAAAAGAGCCCGATACAACATTACAAATGGGTAACAGCGGAACCTCCACACGTTTGCTCATCGGTCTGGTATCTACCCATCCCATCACATGTACATTCGAAGGGGACGAATCCTTAACCAAACGTCCGATGAACCGTGTCATCAAACCCCTTGAAATAATGGGTGCAGAATTTATGGCACGCGAAGGTGGACGATTGCCCCTGACTGTAAAAGGAACAGGCGAGCCCATGCCGATTGAATACGAATCTCCGGTTGCATCGGCGCAAGTGAAATCAGCCATTATGCTGGCAGGCCTCGCTACACCGGGCACAACCACCGTCATCGAAAATACACCAACACGTGACCATACCGAACATATGCTACGGCATTTTGGCGTATCCGTTGAAGTTGAAGATTTAAAAAACGGAGCGCAGGCCATTCATGTGCAAGGGCAGCAAGAACTGGAAGGTTGCGCGATTGATATCTTTTCCGACCCCAGTTCAGCGGCTTTCCCGGCTGTGGCCGCTTTGATCAATGAAGGATCGGAAATTCGTCTGCCCAATATCGGCTTAAACCCTAGACGAGCTGGCTTATTCCAAACGCTCATTGAAATGGGCGCAGACATCAAATACGAAGATGACCGCATTCAGACGGGTGAACGTGTTGCGGATTTAATCATTAAGGCCGACAAACCGCTCAAAGGAATTCATGTACCGCCAGCCCGCGTCCCATCGATGATTGATGAGTTTCCTATTCTGGCCGTCGCCGCATCTTGTGCCATTGGTAAAACAACCATGATGGGCCTCGAAGAATTACGTGTGAAAGAAAGCGACCGTTTGTTGATGATGGCCAATGGCCTGAAAGCTTGCGGTGTTGATCTGGAAATGGGCGAAGACAGTTTAACGATCAACGGAACAGGCAAACCACCAAAGGGCGGAGCGACCATCGAAACAGCCCTGGACCACCGTATTGCGATGAGCTTTTTGATTTTGGGCAGCGTAACGGATGAGCCAATTACAATTGATGATGGCAGTCCGATCAAAACCAGTTTTCCTGATTTTGTTGACCTCATGAATGGTCTCGGTTTGAGTATTATTCAGACTGACTAGGACGCCAGTTCGCCATCCAGATATTACGTTCAATAATATAAGGCGGCTTTCCTGCTGCGCGATAGAAGCCGTCTACTGCATAAATTTGACCTGTCGCAATTTCACGAATTGCTGCGGTATTGTGCGGCCATTTTCCATCAATAAAAAAACCGCGCTGCATCGGTTTTGCCGCTACATGAAACTTCAAAACATCTTCTGCATCCAGGAATTCTAAAAACTGCGCCATATTGATGGTTTCATCAACGCAATCCATTTGTCCTTCATCTTCAGGCAAGCTCCGCGCTTCTGCCTTGTCTTTGGGTAAAGCAGATATCTTGCTGGTATACTTTTCAAACTGTGCGGCTGCTTTTGCGATTTTGCTGCGCTCTTCTTCAGCTGTTTTTGCGGGACGTTTAAAGTTTTTTGTTACAGTCTTCCATTGTTTGTCTGTGAGCCCAATACGCGTCGTTGTTAAACAGCCATAACCGTGACAGAGATTGAAGTCATCATATTGCGCGTCTTTGCCTGCGAACTGCGCAGGGTTCAATCCACCTGCACATCCGGCAATGAGTAAAATAAAAATGAGTAGTGACAGTCTTTTCATTTTCGGTGTATGACCTTCCCATGACTTCTAAGATTATTGCGATAGACGGCCCTGCCGCAAGCGGTAAAGGTACAATAGGCAGAAAAATAGCCGAAAAACTAAATTATGCATTTTTGGACACGGGCGCACTCTATCGCGCAGTCGCTCATATTGTTTTAACGGCAGATCACAAACCCGACAATGAAGAGGCCGCTATTCTGGCTGCACAAACCTTGCGCGATACTCTCCAAGACGGCGATTTGGACAATCCTGCTTTGCGCAGTGACGAAGTCGGTTCCGCCGCATCCAAGGTGGCGACCATTGAAGGCGTACGTGAGGAGCTTTTGGCGCTTCAAAGGGACTTTGCCAAAAGCCCACCAAATGGCATGGAAGGCGCCGTTTTGGATGGTCGTGACATCGGAACCATCATCTGCCCCGATGCTGATGCAAAGCTGTTTATAACGGCAAGCACCGAAATCCGCGCAGAAAGACGATATAAAGAGTTGCAATCCAAAGGGATTGACGTTAAAAGGGGCGCAGTTTTGACGGATATGCGTGAGCGAGACGAGCGTGATTCTCAGCGGAGCATAGCTCCACTAATACCGGCAGAGGATGCCCGGATCATTAATACAAGTGATCTCAGCGCCGATGAAGCCTTGAACCAAGCCCTCGCTCATATAGCTGATAAGCTGAGTGCTTAAGGCCGAATAAAGCGCATAAATCCAAACCCGTCTGAAAAATCTCATAAAATTTTTAACCCGCTTTTGCGGGATTGGAAGCTGTTCAGATCATATCTGCACGGCGCTATTTAGAAAGGAACTAGAACTATGGCTCATATAGCTGCAAATCTTCAAGACAAAGAAGATTCTAAAGAGTTCGCTGCACTTTTGGATGATTCCATGAAGCAAGCATCCTTTGAAGGCTCTGTCGTCAAAGGCACAATTATCGACATGGACAATGAATTTGTCATGGTTGATGTTGGTCTAAAATCCGAAGGCCGCATTGCTATGCGTGAATTCAGCATGCCGGGTCAAGCCCCTGAAATTCGTATCGGCGACAGCGTGGAAGTCTACGTGGACCGCATGGAAGACAGAAACGGTGAAACTGTTCTGTCCCGTGAAAAAGCACGCCGCGAAGAAGTTTGGGCTGATCTTGAAAAACTGCACGATAAAGGTGAGCGTGTCACAGGCGTGATCTTTGGTCGTGTGAAAGGTGGATTTACCGTTGATCTTGGCGGCGCGGTTGCGTTCTTGCCGGGCTCTCAGGTTGATATTCGCCCTGTACGTGATGTCTCCCCATTGATGGACACACCACAGCCATTCCACATTTTGAAAATGGACCGCGCGCGCGGCAACATCGTTGTGTCCCGCCGTGCTGTTTTAGAAGAGTCACGCGATGAAGCACGCGGTGAATTGCTTGAAAACATTCAAGAAGGAAGCGTTGTTCAGGGTGTTGTGAAAAATATCACCGACTACGGTGCTTTCATTGACCTTGGTGGTATTGATGGTCTACTTCACGTGACTGACATTTCCTGGAAACGCGTCAATCACCCATCTGAAGTCCTTCAGATTGGCCAAAGCGTTGATGTTCAGGTCATTCGTTACAACGAAGAGAACAAGCGTATCTCCTTGGGTATGAAGCAACTGGAAAGCGATCCATGGGATGGAGTAGAAGCCAAATTCCCAATCGGCATGACCATGAAAGGTCGCGTCACAAACATCACCGACTACGGTGCGTTTGTTGAGCTGGAAGATGGTATCGAAGGCTTGGTGCACGTGTCTGAAATGTCATGGACTAAGAAGAACGTACACCCAGGCAAAATCGTATCAACATCCGAGGAAGTTGAGGTCAAAGTCCTCGAGCTTGACATGGAAAAGCGCCGTATCTCTTTGGGTATCAAGCAATGTCAGGACAACCCCTGGGAAAGCTTTGCTGAAAACCACAAAGTGGATCAAGACATCGAAGGTGAAATCCGCAATGTCACTGAATTCGGTCTGTTTGTTGGCTTGCCCGGCGACATTGACGGTATGGTTCATATCTCTGACATTTCATGGGAAGACCAGACCGAAGATGTTCTGAAGCCATTCGAAAAGGGTCAAAGTGTCAAAGTGAAGATCTTGGACATCGACGCTGAAAAAGAGCGCGTTGCCCTTGGTCTGAAACAGCTGACAGACGATCCGTTCGAAGGTGCCATGAAAGGTATCGCGAAAGGCGCAGTTGTCACTGGAACAATTACAGCCATCAATGACAAGGACGTTGAAGTGTCTATCAATGACGGTGTAACCGGTACAATCAAGAAAGCTGATCTGTCCCGTGAACGTTCAGAGCAACGCACTGACCGCTTCGCCGTAGGTGAAAAGGTTGACGCCAAGATCATGTCTATCGACAAGAAAAAGCGTTCTGTCACCCTGTCTATCAAAGCCCGTGAAATCGATGAAGATAAGCAGGCTCTGGAGACATTCGGATCAACGGAATCCGGTGCATCTCTGGGTGATATTCTGGGCGCGGCTTTAAAGGACAAGGACGATGCGAAAACTGAGCCTGAAGCCAAAGCTGACGGGGAAGAAGAAAAGCCAAAAGCCAAGAAAGCAGCGGCCAAGAAGGCACCTGCCAAAAAATCAGCTAAAAAAGATGAAAAAGCTGATGACGAGGCAGCAAAAGAAGAGTAAGACAGACACTCTTCGAAATTATTGAGAATACCCTTGGGATCTTAAACCTCCATCTCCTTCGTTTGGTTTAAATCTAATTTCAAGGGGTTACATGAAAACGGGCACTTCTATACCCACGGAAGTGCCCGTTTTTTTATGCCCAAGAGCTAAAAAGGTCGTTTTGGTTAACCAATATTAAAATTTTCTATTTGTTTTCAATGTTTTGCTTGACGGAAGCTGCGAAATTGAGGCATTCTTAATGTATAGGTATAGCTTTATAAAAGTTTGTTTTGGCAGGATTTTTAAGGAAATCCCCCAAAATGTAGCCCTCAGGAGGCTTATATGACCAAATCAGAATTAATCCAGCGCTTGGCAGAACGTAATCCGCATCTGTATTTGCGCGATGTTGAAAAAATTGTCGACACAGTCTTTGACGAAATTACAAATGCATTGGCCAAAGGTGACCGTGTCGAACTCAGAGGCTTTGGCGCATTCTCTGTCAAACAACGCGATGCGCGTACAGGCCGTAATCCACGTACCGGCGAAACTGTGCATGTCGAAGCGAAGCGCTTGCCGTTCTTCAAAACAGGAAAAGCTTTACGAGAATCTTTAAATACGAAAAAAGATGACATTCAGGTGAGCGAGGATCCGTTTTACAATCCTTTGGGCTCGTCCGACTAAGAAGGAACAAACATGGCCGTTCTTCG
>JBCCLQ010000097.1:0-7056 GCA_039026795.1 Pseudomonadota bacterium | reverse complement strand
CGAAGTAACATCGAGTGTTTGTGCATGAACAGTTGCGCCTTTTTGTACGCAGATTTGTTCAACTTCTTTAAGGCGTTCTACATTACGGCCTGTTAGGTACAAAGTGATGCCATCAGCCGCGTAATGTTCAGCCAAGGCAGCACCGATACCGCTGGATGCGCCCGTGATCCATATATGTTTTGGGGAATGAGACATGGCATCTATATAGCATTTTTTAAAAACAGACCCAAAGAACGAATAAAGCCTGTTGCCATGATAATTTAGGGCGTTACACTGTGTTTATGAATGGAAAATCATTACAACGTCGTGGCCTTATGTTTGTTTTATCATCGCCGTCCGGTGCAGGAAAAACCACGATCACACGTGAATTACTCAAGCGTAATGACGACCTGACGATTTCCATTTCCGCAACAACTCGTCCAAGACGCGCCGGCGAAGTCCATGCTCAGGATTACTTTTTTGTATCGACCGATGAATTTCGGGAGATGGTCGATAGCGGAGGCATGATGGAGCATGCCAAAGTGTTTGGAAATTATTATGGCACTCCTACAGAACCGGTTGAAAGCGCATTGGCCACCGGAAAAGATGTTATTTTCGACATTGACTGGCAAGGCACACAGCAACTTGCGGAAATCGCCCGTAGTGATTTGGTCACATGCTTTATCTTACCGCCATCAAAACAAGAACTGGAAAAACGATTGCGTCACAGATCGCGTGATACAAATGAATCAGAACGCGAAATTCGCGGACGGATGGACAAAGCATCCGATGAAATGTCACATTATTTGGAATATGATTATGTTCTGATCAACGAAGATATTGAATATACAATTGATCAAGCGCAATTGATTTTGGATGCGGAGCGTTTGAAGCGTGATCGTAAAGTCGGATTGTCCGATTTTGTGCGTCAATTGAAAGACGGCGCTTAAGATACAGCTTTCGCCAACGTGATATAGTCTTCAACACTCAAATTCTCAGCCCGTGTTTCGGGATTCAAACCCAGATCATCAAAATGCTCTTTGTAGGCTTTCAAGCTGGAGCGGATCATTTTACGGCGTTGGCCGAAAGCGGCGGCTGTTATAGTTTCAACGGCTTCAAAGCTTGGGCTGTTTTCAATTTCTTTCGGGCGCAAATGGACAACGCTGGATGTCACTTTTGGCGGTGGTGTAAAGGCTTTCGGCGATAAATCCATCACGATATCCGCATCACAAAGCCACTGGGTCAGAACAGCCAGCCGCCCATAATGCTTGTCGCCGACACGCGCCGTGATTCGTTGCGCCACTTCCTTTTGAAACATCAGGGTCATAGAGCGATAAGAGCTTCGATCTTCATAAATTTGACGCAGCCAGTTCACCAGAAGCGGTGTCGCGATGTTATACGGCAGATTGGCGACAATCGCACGCGGGGCATCACCGAGTGAAAACAAGTTTGTTTGCAAGGCATCCGATTCGATCACTTTTAATCGGTCGTTGGAAACATCAATCAGACTTTGTAGAGCCTTAATCGCACGCGTATCAAATTCAATTGCTGTGATTTTTTCAGCTTCGCTATTCACCAAAGCTCGCGTCAATCCGCCCGGACCGGGACCGATTTCAAAGACATGACATCCCGAAAGATCGCCGGCCAAACGCACAATTTTTTCAGTGATATTGAGATCGAGCAGAAAGTTCTGCCCCAAAGATTTTTTTGCACGCAAATCATGCGCATCAATAATGTCACGCAAAGGTGGAAGGGATAATAAATCAGACACGCCGATCAATGAAGGCCTCAGCCTTTAAATCCTGCATCGTACGGCGTTGCAGACGATCAAGGCGTTCCATTCCAATTTGATTGATCAACGCGTTGCGGCCCGGGATAATACGCTCTTCGATAATACGTTCTTCACGTAAGTTTAAAATATGGAGGCCTGCCGTTGTACGAATGGGATTGCTAATGCTTCCTACAGACATGTTCCCTAGAGAGTCGTCTAATTCATCAGCGAGTTGTCCTTTTTGAACCCAGCCCAATGAACCACCTTTTTCCGCGCCAGCTGCTTTGGAAAATTGGCGCGCTACACCGGAAAACGGTGCTTTTTGAGCATTAAGTTCCTGCACCAATTGATTGGCGAGCTTACGTGCATCACTTTCATCTTCCGCCTTATCTATGGGCAGGAAAATTTCAGAAACAAGATATTCAGTACGACCTATATTATTTTTTAGACGTTCTAAACGGACATCAACATCGGTATCTTTTACATTCACGCGCGGACGCAAAACACTTTGTACAATTTTTGTCCAGCTCAGCTGTGCTTCGATTTGTTGCATTAATGTCTTTTTG
Source organism: Pseudomonadota bacterium (assembly GCA_039026795.1). Taxonomy (GTDB): domain Bacteria; phylum Pseudomonadota; class Alphaproteobacteria; order Micavibrionales; family Micavibrionaceae; genus JAUHXT01. The sequence continues at coordinate 4,740 of JBCCLQ010000097.1, read as the reverse complement.
GGAATGCTGCCACGGCTCATCATCTCTTCGAATTGCTCGGCAGGCATATTATTTTGTTGTGCGATTTCCGCAAACCCTGCATCTAATTCTTCTTTAGAGACCTCAATTTCATTGCGTTTTGCTTCTTGAAGCATCAACATTTCTTCAATCAAGCTATTGATGACTTGTGGAAGTGCTTTGTCTCTAATCTCTTTTGTGTTGGGCAAACCTGAGGATGCCAAAATCAAGCGTAAGCGATCTTCAACATCCGATTCAGTAATTGCATCAGCATTCACAACTGCGGCGATACGCATAGAACGCTCCGCCAAAGCAGGTGGCACTGCAAGTACGCACAACATCAAAATGAATACAGATAATAGTTTCATCATTTTCCTCATTCCAAAGCAGAATATAAAACTCGCATCAGAATATGTCCAATTTAAGCTGATTTTTTGTTCCCAAAGCGCCCGCCTTTGCGGAAACGCGCCAAATAAGACGGCAAAATCGCAGCCATAGCAGTGGGTTTTAAGCCAAGTTCACTAAAGCTCAAAGCATTTTCATTCACAATATTGTCTGTTTTCAGGGATTCAACCTGATCAGCCGTCAGCAATGGTTTTGGTGTTAAGCCAGTCACGACGCCAATGATTTTTGATGTTCCGGAAAAAACAGCGCCCTGAATCTTGGCCACACCAAAAGGTAAAGGCATAAGACCACGTTTTTGACCCGTTGTTTCAAACAAACGATCGTAGATTTCTTTAAATGTCAGGACTTCAGGTCCACCAAGTTCATAAATTTTGCCCTGTGGGTTGGAATCACCACTTACTGTTAGGCTTAAAGCCTTCATCACGGCATCGGCTACATCGCCGACAAAAACGGGCTGGAATTTGGTTTTACCACCGCCAACCAAAGGCAAAACGGGCAGAAAGCGCGCTAGCTGGGCAAACATATTAAAGAATTCATCATCGGGGCCGAAAACCACACTGGGGCGCAATATTGTTGCTACCGGGAAAGCCTTTAATATTTCTTCCTCACCGGCCAGTTTTGAGCGGGCATAATCCGATGTTGCCTGATCCACGCCCAGAGCAGAAACGTGGACAAAACGTTTAACGCCCTCATTGGCACAGGATGTTGCAATCATTTGAGGGATATCTTTGTGCGCCTTTTCAAAAGTAGATTTGCCTTTTTCGAACAAAATTCCGATAAGGTTAATAACAACGTCAGAGCCTTTCACAGCCTCCGAAATGCTGGCCTGATCATTATAATTGCAGGCATAGGGGACAACCTGGCCGACAACCCCACAGGTTTTCAGTTCGTAAGCCCGTTCAGGCACACGTGTAGCCACTTTGACGCGGTATCCGGCACTTGCGAGTTCTCTAACGACTTGTGTCCCCACAAACCCAGTTCCGCCAAAAACACAGGCTATTTTGTACTGATCAGGCATATTGATATCCTATTGTTAAGAAAGTGATTTTTCCGTTTAATTCTGTCATAATGAAGATATGGATATGATACGCATTCGTAAATGGTTTTTTGGTCTATTTCTGCTGGCTGTTCTCGTAGGGTTGAGTAGTTTTATTAAAAATAGCGTCTATGCTGAAGACAATAGAATTGTCGGAACAGGCGATCGTGAGGATTTGCTGAGGTCTATGGCGTGGTTGGATAATCAAGATCAACCGGTTGTTGTGGAACTATTTACATCAACAGATTGTCCGGGATGTAGTGTCGCAGACTCTATTCTTTTTAAAATTCGCGATCATGAAAAAATTATCGCTTTGGGATGCCACGTTGACTATTGGGGCAATGTCGGATTTGACGATCCGGGTACATCAGAGTGTACCGACAGACAATGGTATTATGATTCAGCCCGCTGGGATGGGGAGGCGGAATTGGTCACACCGCAATTCATCACCAACGGTGAGTTGAAATTTCGCGCTTTATTTGCCTATGAAATTTTGAGCAAAATCAGGGTCTCTCATGAAAAACGCAGACCGTTGAAATGGATTTTGTTTGAAGAAATCAACGAAGATACTTTGCGCCTTTATTTGCCGGACGATGATCATGTTGTGACAAATAAAGGTAAACCGCATGGTGTTTGGTTGATCCGTTATCACGATAGTGAGGTGATTAAAATCCCACCCCAAAGCGAAAATGAAAGCCCACGGATAGTGCGCTATACCAATATCGTAAAAAGAATATTTCATGCCGGCCGATGGTATGGAATTCCCCGGACACTAGATGTTGATTTGACCAACTTCAGCGATGAAATTCGAAACAAACCAGGGGGATGGGTTGCGCTTATTCAGCATATGAATGGCGACCGGATTGTCGCCGCCGGGAAATTACCGGACCCCAAACAAGACCCGCGCGCGCAATAGCATCATTCGACTTTTTCGACAAAGCTATCCATAACCCGTTTGTGGCCGCTGTTTTTAAAATTTATGTCCAGCTTATGGCCATCAACATGAATGATCGTACCTTCACCGAATTTATCATGAAATACGCGTTCACCGCTTGCAAAATTCGGACCTACGGACTGTTCGCGGGTCGTTGTTTGTCGTTTGATTTGTTGGCGCATTTTAAAGCCCGATGAGTCCCAATGTTGTGAACGACCGGGATCATAAAGACCAGTATCCGAATTCACTTCAACATGGTCGGCCGGTAATTCATCAACAAAACGCGATGGAATAGCGTTGACCCATTGCCCGTACATGCGCCGATTGGCCGCAAAAGAAATATGTGATTTTTTTCGGGCACGCGTGATTCCGACATAAGCCAGCCTGCGCTCCTCTTCCAGTCCTTTCATCCCATTTTCGTCCATAGACCTTTGTGAGGGGAACAAACCGTCTTCCCAGCCCGGCAAAAATACCGCATCATATTCCAAACCTTTGGCAGCATGTAATGTCATGATTGTCACAAATTCTCCGCCTGCATTGTTTTGGTTTTCCATTACAAGCGAAATATGTTCGAGGAATTCAGCCATATTTTCGAATTCCTCCATCCCCGCAACCAGCTCTTTAAGGTTTTCAAGACGGCCGGCTGCGTCAGGCGATTTATCGTTTTGCCACATTTGAGTATAGCCTGATTCATCGAGAATAATTCCCGTCAGTTCCGTATGTTTTGTATTATCCAGCATAGAGCGCCAGCGTTCAAAATCATCAATCAATTTCATCAATGTTGATTTGACCTTTGGCCGTAATTCATCGGTTTGTGTGAGATCAAGAATCCCTTGATACAAGCTAATGCCGCGATTACGGCTATGAGCGTAAAGAGTTTGTACGGTCGAGTCACCAATGCCGCGTTTAGGTGTATTAATAATACGTTCTAACGCAAGGTCATCATGGCTTTGCGCCGTGACACGCAAATATGCCAACGCATCGCGGATTTCTTTGCGTTCATAGAAGCGCGGGCCGCCAATCACCTGATAAGGCAAGCCGAGCTGTATCATGCGTTCTTCAAATTCACGGGTTTGAAAACCCGCACGCACCAGAATAGCGATCTGATTTAATGACCATTTTTTGGTTTGAAGCGCTTCGATTTCTTCACCAACCCATCGGGCTTCCGCCTCACCGTCATATAAACCACGTACCGTAATTTTTTCACCATCATCCATCGACGTAAAAAGGTCTTTACCCAAGCGTCCTTCGTTATTTGCGATGACCGAATTGGCAGCCGCCAGAATATGCTTGGTAGAACGATAGTTTTCTTCCAGACGAATTATTTTTGCGCCTTCAAAATCTTTTTCAAAACGTAAAATATTACCGACTTCTGCACCACGCCACCCATAAATGGATTGATCATCATCGCCGACACAACAAATATTATTAGAACCCTTAGCCAATAAACGCAGCCATAAATATTGCCCGACATTTGTGTCCTGATATTCATCAACCAGAATATATTTAAAACGCCTGTGATAATCCGCCAGAACATCTGCGTTTTTCGGGTCTTTAAAAATGGTGATCATATGCAGCAGCAAATCACCAAAGTCGCAGGCATTCAGGGGTTTTCAGGCGGTTTTGATATTGTGTGTACAGCTCTTTAAGCTTGCCGTTTGCCATTTCGCCAACGTCAGCATCGGAAATATCAGATGGGATTTTGCCCTGATCTTTCCATTTCGAGATTGCGTCCGCGACAGCTTTCGGCGCCCATTTTTTGGTGTCGATGTCATTGGCTTCCATCAGTTGTTTGATCAAACGGACAGAGTCATCCTGATCAATAATGGTGTAGTTGGAACTTAAACCGACAAGTTCAGCATGACGGCGAAGCATACGTGCCGCCAAAGCATGAAATGTACCCAGCCACCACCCTTCGACCGGTTGCCCGCCCAAAAGCGAACTAACACGTTCTTTCATTTCGGCGGCCGCTTTGTTTGTAAAAGTCACAGCGAGAATTTGCCCGGGGAATGCGCGTGAAGTCATCAACAAATGGGCAAGCCGTGTTGTAAGCACGCGTGTTTTTCCTGTGCCCGCACCCGCCAAAACCAGAACAGGTCCATCGAGTGTTTCGACCGCTTCGCGTTGCGGTGGATTCAAACCCTCCAAATAGGGTGCTTGTGATATAGGAAGAGAAGTGTTTTGCATGACTTAAGACATAGACTGTCTGCCTGTCTTAATCAATGAGTCAGCGGGTTATTCGAGGAAAATTTAGGCGCTTTTAATAGCTTTATCTTTAGGCGCAGAGGCAACTTGGTTACGGCCATTATGCTTGGCCGTGTATAACGCAGAGTCAGCACGTTCAATCAATGTTTCGACTGTGTCTTCT
>JBCCLQ010000096.1:0-7219 GCA_039026795.1 Pseudomonadota bacterium | reverse complement strand
TAAGAAGCACCAGCGCCGCTTAGCACCACACGCACTGTTTTGAACAGTATCATGATGTCGTTTTTCATGGACCAGTTTTGTATATATTCGGCATCCAGATCGGCGCGTTGTTCAAATGTTTTTTGATTACGCCCACTAACTTGCCACATTCCTGTGATTCCCGGTTTTGCAGCAGTATAATAATGAATTTTGTTGCCGTAATCTTTGACTTCACTTTCTAAAATCGGACGTGGGCCGATCAAGCTCATTTCACCTCTGAAAACATTCCAAAGCTGAGGAATTTCATCTAGACTCGTTTTGCGAATGATTTTCGCCGTTAAAGTAGACACGCGCGGATCGTTTTTCAGTTTGTGGTACCTTTCCCAGTTAACTCGCTCTTCTGGATTTTCTAAGAAATACTGCTCTAACAGTTTGTCGCTGTCGGGTTCCATGCTGCGGAATTTCCAGCATTTGAATTTCTTACCATTTTGGCCGATGCGGATGCCGCCATAAAAGACTGAGCCTTTTTGGCCTTCAAGTTTTAAAAGTAAAGGGATGATGATGAATAACGGTGCTGTCACGATAGCGGCACAAAACCCGATAATCAGGTCCATAGCGCGTTTTAACGATCTTGATGCTTGATATCTGTCCATCTCTACAACCTCACACAGTGTACTATTATCATATTTTTGTTGTGGTGCAACATTTATTTCGCAGGTGCGAAATAAAGTAGCAAATCCTATTTATATTATGAAAACAATATTTTTGCAAGTGATATTACTCATCTACATATTTCGATTGAAACTGCAAGCCATTCCTTTATATTGGCCGCAAATCAGGAAATTAAAGCTTTGATTACAGTTTTGAGTTATTGAAAAAGGATTTCGCGCCGTGAGAACAAACCGTATTTGTATTTTGAGCTTTTTTCTAATGGTACTGAGTGTTTTTGTAAGCGCATGCAGCAATAACATAACCACAGCAGGTATGGGGCTTGAAACTGCTCCGGTAATGGGAAATGAGTATAGATTGGCTCCGGGCGATGTGGTTCAGGTAAATGTTTTCCGTGATCCAGATTTATCGGGGACTTACAAAATTGATCGCAACGGTATGATCACATTGCCGCTTTTGGGTCAAACACCGGCAGAACATGCGACTATTGATTTGCTGGAAGAAGATCTGACCAACCGTTTAGCCGAAGGATATCTGGTTGATCCGATTGTGAGTATCGAGATTACATCTTACAGACCCGTTTTTGTATCCGGTGAAGTCAAAAATCCGGGTAGCTATACTTATGATACATCATTAAATGTGTTTCAGGCCGTAACACTGGCCGGTGGCTTAACACCACGGGGGAAACGCAATGCTTATGTGATTATGCGGGAAACACACAACGGTACGAAATATTACAAGGCGAATGACACAACGCCCGTTTATCCCGGGGATTCCATTTATATAGAAGAACGATTGTTCTAGTTTGAGAGTGCATCATGAATGATTTCAATCAACCCAATACATCTGACGTAGCGCCGTTTCCCGCGATTAAAAGAACGCCTGAACTCGATCTAGATTTTTCTTTCATTTTGAATGTTTTGAAAAACCGCTACAAAATTATAGCCGGTTGTACGATTGCTGCACTCATACTGGCCTTTGCCTTTTTACAAATTCAAAAACCGCTTTACACGGCCACAGCTGTTCTTCAGCTCAACACGCAAGATCAAATCTTACTGGATATGAACTCTATGGTGTTGAGCCGAACTGATGATACATCGTCGTTGAACACTGAGATTGATATCATCAGGTCCCGCACAGTATCCCGTCGTGTGATTGATAAGCTGGGTTTGAAAGAGCGTCCTGAATTTGATGTGAGTGGCATTGAAGATCCTGAGCGCGCGCAAATCAAAGCCGTGAACATGTTTCAGGATCGCTTGAGCGTTAAAAAAGACCCGCTGTCTTACACGGTTAAGTTATCTTTCACATCCGAAACGCCGGACGATGCCAAAGAGATAGTGAATACACTGGCCGAAGAATATTTGGCATTTCAAATTGAAGCGCGTTACGAAAGTGCGCGCCGGGCTTATCAATGGTTGAATGAGCGTGTTGAGGATTTACGTGCCGAAGTGATTGCAACTGAAAACGCTGTTCAGGATTTCAGTATTGAAAACAATTTGCTGGAAGTTGATGGCCGTCCGGCAGAAAACGATCAATTGAAGGCTTTGAACAATCAGTTATCTCGTGCACGCCAGGATTACGCCACGGCTAAAGCTAAAGCAGAGCAAATTACAGCGTTGCGTGAGTCCGGACAATCTTTGTCGTCTTTACCTGAAGTTTTGAACTCGTCGTTGATTCAAAACCTACGTGTTCAGGAAGCCACTCTGGCACGGGAAAGCTCTGAGCTTGCTAATCAGTTCGGCCCGCGTCACCCGCGCACATCTGAAATCGACAGACAGTTGCGCGATATTCGCGGAAAGATTGGCGCCGAAATTTCACGTATCACCCAAGGTATAACTAAGCAGGTGGAAATTGCAGAACAGCGGGAAGCGACAGCGCGTCAGGAAATTGAAAGTATACAATCGACATCCGGAAGCGCAAAAGGATTTAAAATCCAGCTGGATAATTTAAAACGTGAAGCCGATGCAACGCGCGAGTTATATGAAGCTTTTTTAACACGCATGAAAGAAACGGGCGAAGCCGAAAATCTGGAACAAGTGAATGCAAAGATTATCAATCTGGCTGATTTGCCTTTGCGGCCGTCATCACCCAATAAGCCATTCATTTTAGCGCTGTCGCTTTTGGCAGGCCTATCAGGCGGTTTGGCTGGTGCGTTCTTGCTGAGTCATATTTACCGCGGCTTTTTAAACCCTGTTGAAATCGAAGATTATTTGGGACTGTCCTGCATCGGTATGGTGCCCGAGGTCAGCAAAAAACAGATCATGGCCGATATGCGCATGGATCACCCGTCATCTGCTCATGCCGAGGCGTTACGGACCTTGATAGCAAGTTTGAAACTTGCCAAAGGTGACAATATCCCCAAATCCATTTTGATTATTTCGTCTATCCCGGAAGAAGGGAAGGGTTGGTTGTCGACGTCTTTGGCGCGGATTGTCGCCAAGTCCGGTAAAAAAGTTTTGCTTCTGGATTGTGATATGCACCGCCGCATGTCTTTGGATGTTCCGGCCAACGATCCGGTTAAATCATTGAATGACTACCTGGCAGGCAATGCAGAGTTTCACGAAATTGTGAAAGTGGAAGAGGGAACAGGTACACATTATATTGGGTCTTCACCTGAAACACGTAACTTGCAAGAACTTTTGGAATCCGAGCGTATGAAAACTCTGATGGATCATGCGCATAATGAGTATGACATGATTATTGTCGACTCTCCGCCTGTCATCGGGATGTCGGATGTTTTGTTCCTCGCGCAGATTGTCGATACGGCTTTGTTGGCAGTGCGTTGGATGGATACACCGCGCAATGTTGTTGAAAATGCTTTACGCACCTTATCACGTGCCCGCATTCCATTGTTTGGTGCCGTGATGACACGCGTGAATTTCGAGCAGTTCAAGCGTTCCGAATATGGGGCACGTAAATACTACCAGCAATATGGGCAGTATTATAAATCACAGATCGAAGAGGATAATCGTATTCTGAAGATATCCGATAAGGTGTCTTAATAGAGAGAGACTTAGGACTTTGATATTAGGCCGTTAAACACGCTGACATATTTTTCTTTTTCGTGTTCCCACAGAAAGCTTTCTTCTGATACTTTGAGCGCTTTGTAGCCCATGGTTTTGCGATGCGTATCATCAAATAATTTTGCGATAGCTTCTGATAATCCGTCAGCTTCCAATGACGGTGAAACTTCCAGTGCGTCTTTCAAAAGGCGTTTGGTTTCGGTCAGAGGATAGCTGACGATTGGAATGCCGAGTTTTGAATATTCAAACACCTTATTCATGCTGATCTTGTCATTATATTCATTGAACGGGTCGGGAATGACTCCGATATCAATAGCCGAGAGCGTTTTGAGTAAGTCTTCACCCGTCAAATAACCCGTAAAAGTAATGTGATCAGCGACATTCAAATCCTTGGCTAAAGCCTTTATCTTATCGAGGTCGGGCCCGTCACCGATGATGACGGCAGAGAAATCATCCAGGCCGCGTTCTTTTAACTTCGCAAGCGCTTCAACCATATGATCCACGCCGTCCTGATTACCGATAATACCGATATAGCCGATGAGCAGTTTTTTGCCTTGATGCAGATCGGTACGTGCTTCAACGCGATGGATGTTCTTTTTATCGGGCACGCTGTAAACGGCTGTGACTTTATCCGTACTAACGCCTGTACGCTCAACACACAAATCACGAAACGTGTCGTTGGCTGTGATCACAGCGTTCGACCAACGGTAGCTCAGTTTTTCAAAGAAGAGTAATGCTTTATGCAATGCGCCTTTTTTACCGAATTTGACGGCGAAGAGTTCGGGGCAGATATCGTGATGATCAAAAACATATTTTTTGCCAAAGAGCTTAAAAAACATCGCTGGAATAAAAATCAAATCGGGCGGATTGCAGCCCTGAATAACCTGAAACCCATGTTTGAAATAAACATAAATAAGCAGCCGGAACTCATGAAACAGAGCCGCGCTATATTCCAGAATGAAACCCATCTTGCCGCTGGCTTCGACCGGTAAATGGTGGCGATAGATGTGAATGCCATCAATTTCGATATAGCCTTCGGGACATTTGTCGGTTTTCGGGCAAATGGCTGAAACCTGCCAGCCGTCGCCCTTCAGCGCATTGGCTTCCTGCCAGACACGACGGTCAAAGGGTAGAGGCAGGTTTTCAACAATCAAAACACAGGATTTCTTATTCTTCATCCGCTTGTCTTAGCGTTTGCAGCAAGTGAAGTCTATAGGGGATTTTTCGGGCGTGACTTCGGCCTGAATAGGACTTATAAGCATGTTATGTCCATGCGTGTGTCAGTGCCCCTTTTGGTCAAAATCTTACTGTTTGCGGTTGTGTTTATTACGCCGACCATCTTTCGTACCCGAGACTATGGTAGTGACAGCATCGATTTTCAGGTCTTGATTAAACTTGCTTTGTGGGCGGGTGCGTTCGGGTTTTCGGCTATTTTTATCCAGAAATGGGGTCGACAGCTTTTTCAATACGACAACCTGCCGCTGACCTGCATTTTTGCGTTGATGGCGATATCCTGTGTTTACGCGCCGAGTTTTGTGTATAGCGCGGGGGCGGTGCTATCGGTCATTTCGGTTGTGACCTTGTTTTATTTTGCACAGCGCGTTTTGGATGATGAAACCATTTTATGGACGGTGTTTGGTGCGTTCACAACTGTATCTGCTTTATCCATCATCGTATATTTCGTTAATCCGTCGTTCGGACGGATGGAGGTCTGGGTGAACGGTTCCTTAGTGCCCGGAAATCGTTTGAGCGGCATTACGGCTACGGCCAACGCAATTGGTTATTTGTCCGCTTTGGCACTAATGCTCTCTTTCATTTTGGGATACTTCTATAAAACGGCGAAAACAAAACCGCTTTATGTCTTCGCTTTTATCAATTTTATCGCGCTGATGATGTCGAATAGCCGCACATCAATGGGAGCTTTGGTTGTTGCGTTAGCTGTTGTATTTTTTGCGCGCTTTACGTCTTTACGTCTTTCAATTTTGTTTACCGCGATTGCGCTTCTCGCCTTTGGTACTTTGGCGATTGATATCGAATGGTTGCTGAGCCAGATATCGCGAAGCGGTAATGCAGACGAAATTTTAACCGGCACAGGGCGGGCTTATATTTGGCCTGTTGTCATGGATCTGATTTCCCAGCGCCCGTTTACGGGCTGGGGCTATGGCAGCAGCTCTTTTATCTTGCCGAATTTTAGTGCTGAAATCGGGCATGTACCGCCTCATGCGCATAATGCTCTGCTCCAGCTGTGGCTGACAGTCGGGTTCTTTGCTGTCTTAGCTTACATTGTCTTGTTTCTAGCTAAGGTGTTTTATTCCTTTAAGGTACAGGATCACGCAAAACTGATGATGTTGGCTTTCTTGTTCGCCACTAGTTTTACGGAGTCATCTGTTTGGCTGGGCGTCGCGCAAAATCCGGCCATCCTGCTCGCCTTGATCGTCTGCTTGCCATATAGAAATTCAATGGAATTGCGCACGAAAAATCCATGATTTTTTGAATGATTATTGCAATACAGATTGAATTCTAAGTTATATTTTGCCATAAGATAATAAAAGGAGACTGGTATGGCGCAGGGAATACCAACAGATCCGCTACTTTCTTCACAATGGCATTTGGGCTTGGGCGCCTGGGCGATCAATGTTCAGGATGTATGGCTGGATTACACCGGAAACGGTGTCACAGTCGCCGTTCTGGATGACGGGTTTGATTATCTGCATCCCGATTTATCCGGTCCCTACAACACCAGCCTGGATTACGATTACGGCAATTTTGATACGGACGCTTTCTATGTGACGTCCCAAGACACACATGGCACAGCCGTGATGGGGATTATCGGCGCTGATGATAACGGGCAGGGTGGTGTTGGCGTTGCTTTTGATACTGAATTGATCGGATACCGTCTCGATTTCAGCAGTTTCACTTTAACGACTCTGGCTAGCGCGCTGAACAATGCAGCGAATAATGCCGATATCATGAACAACAGTTGGGGATTTACCCAAATCTTTTCTGATAACTTTTCGAATAGTGTATGGAGTGGTGTTTCATCGGCCCTGATAAATATGGTCGATAACGGCCGCGGCGGATTGGGAACGATCACGCTTTTTTCAGGTGGCAATGATCGTGCGATCGGCGGTAATTCCAACTATCACAATATGAGTAACTCTCCATATACCATTGCAGTCGCGGCACTCGATCAGGATGGAACAATTGCGACAACAATAGGTAGTAGCGGAAACCCTTTTGAATATAGTTCGCCAGGTGCCAATCTTCTGGTATCTGCACCGGGATCACAAATTCAGACAACAGATGTTCGTGGAGCAACCGGATATTCGAGCGGAGATTACACCAATGTTTTCGGTGGTACATCCGCGGCCAGTCCGATTGTTTCCGGAGTTGTGGCCCTCATGCTGGAAGCCAATCCGAATTTGGGATACCGCGATGTTCAGGAAATTCTGGCATTTAGCGCCCGCAAAAACGATCCGACAGACGCCGGATGGCAGACAAATGGTGCAGGCCTGCATTTCAATCACGATTACGGCTTTGGACTTGTG
>JBCCLQ010000095.1:0-7225 GCA_039026795.1 Pseudomonadota bacterium | reverse complement strand
CCCAATTGAACCCAAAGCATCCATATCGAGATCATCGGACAAAAGCAAGCCATCAAAGCCAATCTCTTCACGGATGAGGTTTATGATTGTCTGGCTCGTGGTGGACGGTTGGTCGGCATCGAAGGCTTCGTAAATCACATGTGCAACCATACCCCAGATTTGGTTCGAAAATGGCGCAGACGTCATGGCCTTGAATGTTGAAAAGTCTTTTTGTAGCTCTTCTTTGCTAGCAGAAACACGCGGCAGTTCGTGATGCGAATCGACATTCGCCTGCCCCAAACCCGGCATATGTTTCATAACGGGCGTAATTCCGTATTCCAGTAAGGTTTCACAAACAGCCGTGCCGCATTTGATGACTGTTTCAGGATCATCGGAAAAAGCGCGATCGCCCAATGCATTGTGTGTTTCCGGATACAGAACATCCAAAACAGGGGCGCAATTCACATCTATACCAACTTCGGTCAGGTCTTTGGCAATTCCTACAATCACTTCGGACAGCGCTTCAGGATCATCACTTAAGGTTTTCATAGCCGGATAATCAGGCCAGTGCGGAGGCTTCATACGCTGAACGCGACCGCCCTCTTCGTCTGTTAAAATGGGACAGTGCCAGCCAACGCAATCACGCAAATCATCATTTAGTTTTTTGAGTTGGTCCGTATCTTCCATGTTGCGGGCAAAAAGAATGAACCCGAATGGATTGGCGGATGTAAAAAGTTCTTTTTCAGAAGCGGTTAGAGCAGTGCCTTCAACAGAAAAGGTTGCTGCCAGCGGCGTATTACTTGGCAACAACGAGGCATCCCCCGGGCTTTTGTTGCTTAATCGAAGAACAGACTTCACCAGCTTGCGCTTTGGAAAAAGGTCCTGCTTGAATGCGGAAGTAAATGCCTTTATCGCCCAAATCGGCGCGCTGTACGCGATGATCAGCTCCAGATAGTATCGGTGAATATTCTTTTTGGTATGTGCCCCAACCTGCAGCGGCGGCGGCGGCAGATTTCACAGCGCCAATTTGCACGTAATGTGTTCCTGCGGCAGAACCCGTTACCATATCAACTTTAGGCTCTTCACGCAAAGCGGCTATTTGTTGCGGCTCTGGCTCAGTTTCCGGTTTGGGGGCCGGCTTTGGTTCTACAACAGGTGCTGATTCTTCGATTATTGGTTCAGGCTCGATAAGCTCAACCTTTTCAATTGTTTTTTTCATAGGCTCAGGTGCTTCTTCCAAATTACCACGCGTTGCGGCGAAATCGCCTTCCGCTTCTTCTTTCATTTCACCGAACAGGCTTTCTGTCTCTTCCATGCCTTCGTTCAATAATTCTTCTGTGCCTGCGGACGGATCAATCTCGTTCAAATCCTCATCCATATTCAGTCCAGCGAACAACTGTGAGCGGGGCATCGGCTCTTCTGTCTCGGCATCATCGAATAAGTTTTCAACGCCGCCTTCGTCGATTCCTGAACTGCGTAGGGATGAAAATACGGTGCTGTCACGATGTGGGATGGCCATGCCACCCGGATCATCGGGAATGACTTTAAACGGACGTGCATCGGCCTGAATAATCGGAATAGTGTCCGGTTCCTGATTGCCCGGATAGGTGAAGAAAATCACACCCGCCAATATTAGTGCGGCGACAAACAAAACGCCGGCCGCAACAGCAGGTCCACGGGTTTTCAGGAACACCTGACGGCGCACGGCGTCAAGCGTTTGGGCAATATTTCGATCCGTTTGCGGATCATCAAATTCATCTCGATAAGGCATGAATCAGATGTTATGAAATAAGAATGCTCTGTGCAAGCTGCAAAACACAGAAATCAACTGCTTTTGTGAACTACTTCAAATCCCAATAGAGGTTGAAAAGGCGTTCATGTTCGCGGATAGCATAGCGGTCGGTCATGCCAGCGATGTAATCGCACACCACACGCGCTTGTTGGGTTTCATTGAGCGAGCCCCCTGCCTCATGCACTTTGCGCTGCCAATTATCGGGCAAGACGCTGACGCGTTTCATGTAGGCTTCGAATAAATCACGGACGATGCGTTCCACCTTCACGCGCATGCGGTTGATGGTGTAATGGCGATACATGCGCGCATGCAGGAAAGCGCGGAGCTCTTCAACTTTCTCATGCATGCTTTCCGAAAACGCGACAACCTGTCGCCCACAATTGCGAATGTCTTCGGCATCGCCGGGGTTCACATCATCAATACGTTTTTGGGTTTCAGCAATCGCATCTTCCACCATCGCGCCAATCATTTCGCGGATGACTTCATGAACCAGAACCTTGTTCGATATGCGCGGATATTGGTTGCGCGTGTCATCAATAATCGGTCCCAACAGATCGAGTTTTTCGAGATCATCAAGTGTGAACATGCCTGCGCGTAAACCATCTTCTACATCATGATTATTATACGCAATGTCATCAGACAGGGCTGCAACTTGTGCTTCCACCGACGCATGGGTAGTGAGTTGTAAATCCGTTTGGGATTGCAGCATTTGCAAGGTCACCGGTAGATCGTCACCTTCAATCGGACCGTTATGTTTGACGACCCCTTCCAGAGTTTCCCAAGTCAGGTTCAGGCCTTTCCATTCCGGATAGCGTTCCTCCAGATGGATCAACACACGCAATGACTGATCATTATGTTCAAACCCGTCATAAGCCTCCATGCAGCGCTCCAACACGTCTTCACCCGTGTGCGCGAAGGGTGTGTGGCCAAGGTCATGCGCAAGCGCGACAGTTTCGGCCAAATCTTCATTCACCATCAACGCGCGCGCCATGGAACGGGCAATCTGTGCGACTTCCAAAGTGTGGGATAGCCGCGTTCTGAAATGATCGCCTTCGTGGTACACAAAAACTTGGGTTTTATATTTCAAACGGCGAAAGGCCGAGCAATGAATAATACGGTCACGATCCCGCTGAAAACAGGTACGAGAAGCACTTTCCTGCTCTTCATGGATACGCCCGCGCGATTGATCGGGGCGGCAGGCGTAGGATGCCAAAGGTAAGGCGCAATAATTGTAAGACGGTTGTTCGTTGTGAGCAGGAGATCCCATTGAAATATGTACCCTAAATTTTATATAATAGTATTATGAGCATTACATTAACAGATAGTCTGGTCAAACGAATACAGACGCTTCGTGAGGAGCAGAACAAGCCCGATATGATGTTGCGCGTTCAGGTGAATGGCGGCGGCTGTCAGGGGTTTGAATATATGTTTGATTTTGCCGATGATATCGGCGATGACGATGAAGTATTTGAAAAGGACGGCGTGCGTGTTTTGGTGGATTCCGTATCCTTCCCCTACTTGAATGGATCAGAGATCGACTATAAGAACGAGCTCATCGGCGCGCATTTCGCCGTGAACAATCCCAATGCGTCTTCCTCCTGTGGATGCGGCACATCTTTTTCTGTTTGATTTCATGTCATAGCTATTTAGTCTAGCACCCATGAAGATTGCGTCATGGAATGTGAACTCGATTAAGCAGCGATTGCCGCACGTGAAGCGGTGGTTGGAGAAAACTGAGACCGATGTTTTGATGATCCAGGAACTTAAAGGCCTCGATTTTCCATCTGAAGACATCAAGGCTGCCGGATATGAAAGCGTATTTGTGAATCAAAAGGCGTTTAACGGTGTGGCCATACTGTCCAAAGAGCCTGTTGAAGTGGTGCTTGACGCCTTACCCGGCGATGAGAGCGACGAACAAGCACGCTATTTGGAAGTTGATTATGAAGACATGCGCCTGATCAATATCTATCTGCCAAACGGTAATCCGGTAGATACCGAAAAATACCCCTATAAGCTCAACTGGATGGAACGCTTATCAAAACGTGCTAAATATCTGAGGGACAATAATATTCCATTCCTGATCGGTGGAGATTTTAATGTGATCCCAGCCGATCAGGATTGTTATGACCCGAAATCCTGGGAAGGCGATGCCCTCTTCCGTCCCGAAACCCATGCCGCATTCCGCAGACTCCTCAATTTGGGATTAACGGACGCGTTCAGGGTTTTCAATCACGACATACAATACAGTTACTGGGATTATCAGGGTGGTGCCTGGCCGCAAAATAAGGGTATTCGTATTGATCATTTCTTATTATCCCCACCACTCGTTGACAAAATGAGTAGTTGCACAATAGATAGTGAACCACGCGGTGAAGAGAAAGCCTCTGACCACACTCCCATCACAGTAGACTTAGAGGAATTATAAATAATGAAACGAATCTTATCGTATTTATTTATACCCTTGTTTTTATTGGGATGTTCGGCGACAAGCCATGAAAGTTACAGCCGTTATTTTGATCGCCAGCAAGTTCCACTCCCCACCGAAACAAACCTTCCGCATTGTCACAATTATGGCTGCCAAAAGGTTCAAATTGTTGAATTAAATGAGTCCGAGTGGGCGCACATAGAAAAATCTTTTCACCCAAAAGCCAAAACCCCTGAACAAGAACGTGAACAAATTCGCGAGGCCATTTCACGTTTTGAGAAGGTCGTCGGAAAGATCGCGAAAACAGATGAAGATGTATGGGGTACCTTTCAGGATATGGGGCTCTATCAGCTCGATTGCGTCGATGAAAGCACCAATACAACAGCTTATCTTATAGCACTCAATGATCGTGGAAAAATCAACCACCATGAAGTGAATGCACCTTCGGCGCGATTTTTAAAAAACGGGCTACCGGGCTGGCCGCATCAAACCGCCGTGATTAGAGAAATTCAGAGCGGACAAAGATATGCTGTAGATTCCTGGTTCCGCAATAACGGATATCCACCCTTTGTTGTAGCCTTTGAAGATTGGGGTAAGGGCTGGACACCAACCGATGACATGCGCCCTGAAATATTCAACAAAGACGGTGACGAATAAACCGAAAGCCTGTATTATTGACGTACTATTTGTTTCTTTTCCATTCTCTCCGGAAGATTTCATCATGATAATACGTCACACCATTCTTACCATTACCGGTTTTTGTACCGTTCTTGTTATGTCAGCCTGCGCGTCCTATCAGGATAATGTTGACCATGTTACGGCAAGCCGCATTGCCCGCCCAGCCTTTATGGTCGAACGCGTTATTCCTGAAGGCCCCTACCCGCTTTACGCTTGGGAACGGATGCGTGACCGAAAAGAAAAGGCAGTTTTATATATTGAAGGCGCGGATGAAACGAATCCAGTTGGTTTGCATCTGGCATCACGTGACCGCACGCGCAATGTTGCGTATTTGGCTCAACCTTGTCAGTACAGCACGGGGAGTGGCGATAATTGTGAACAGGGCTTTTATCAGCCCGGCAGTGTAGAAGTTTTGGCAACCTATAACGCCGTGATGGATGAAATGCGCGCGCGTTACGGGTTAACAGGATTTGATTTAGTTGGTCATGGGAGCGGCGGAAATATTGCCGCCCTGCTCGCTGCAGATCGCGACGATGTATTGTCCTTACGCACTGTTGCTGCACCACTCGCCCCTGCAGAGGGTTTAAGTGCAACAGCCATAGCACCTGAACTCGCAGATATGCCGCAACATCATTTTATTGGCGCTGCGGACGATTTGGTG
Organism: Pseudomonadota bacterium; assembly: GCA_039026795.1. Lineage (GTDB taxonomy): Bacteria > Pseudomonadota > Alphaproteobacteria > Micavibrionales > Micavibrionaceae > JAUHXT01. The sequence goes on along the minus strand of JBCCLQ010000095.1, from coordinate 1,690 downwards.
ACGCCGGAAAGCTATCATTTCTTCCGTCAAGCGATGGGCCCTTCAGACTGCACACATTATACTTTGGTACAAGATGCAAATCATGAGCGTGGCTGGGTTGAAGAATGGCCAACATTTTTAACCTATCCAACTGAATGCGCCATCAATATGGAGGGCTACGATCCGGAGCCTTTCCCAGGCCTGCCATACGATAAAGGTAAAATTTAAGAGATAATGGTGCGCCTAGAAGGAACGGAGTGGAACTCGTTCTTTGAGGCGCTTGAAGAGTGGGAACGCCATCTCGCACTGCTAGACTCGGAGAGTCTGAGGTGCTTGGATGAACTCTCTAGGAAGTGAATTCAATAACTTAGCGCCTCAACGGGATCAGCCAAATTCCAAAAGGCCAAAGTATCCGCCTCCGTTCTCGATCCGCTTTACGTTTGAAGAGCGTGCTCGACTTGACGAAAGGCGAGGCCGCGAGCCTCTATCCTCATATATTCGTGGACAACTGTTCGGTGACGACGCTGCACCACGTAAACGGCGAGGCAACAGCCCGATCAAAGACGCCGAAGCGCTCGGGCGGGTGCTCGGTGCATTGGGTGCCGCGCGACTTGCCTCCAACCTAAATCAACTCGCTAAGGCAGTGAACACAGGTTCCTTGCCCGTAACGCCAGAAACGGAGGCCGACCTGGTTCAAGCATGCGAACAAGTCGTAGCCCTACGCGACGATCTATTGCAGGCGCTTGGAAAAACGCAGGGTGACCTTCCATGTTCCCGGCTGTCCATGGCTTCAGCCATGTCACTTCGCCTTGCTCCAGAACAGAAATGATCTTGTCAGTTACTTTCTGATAAATATCCGTTTTCATTGGTTTTCCCTTTCTCGGATAGTCGGTTGCGCATGCAACCGGACTAGGCCCGCGCCAATGAGCGGGGGGAGACCGTCACAGACCGCCGCCCGCGGAGGGGGATCGCCCGTCCTGCACAAACGCAGTGCGGAAGGACGGGGAGACCGCTGGCCTGCGCCCGAAGCCCAAGCGAAGGGCTTGGTCTTGACGGAGGACGGGGCCGCAGGCCCCCAACAACAAAGAGAGACAGCCGATCAGGCTGGCTTCAGATCATGCCCAAGGCATGGAAGCCGAATGGCCGAGACTTCTGGCTCGGTTCACGACAGCCCGACCCGAAGGGGTATACCTCCAATACTGTATTTGATTCATTTCCCTGGCCTCAAGAACCTTCTCTATCACAAGTAAAAAAAGTTGCTATGTCCTTGTTTGAAAAGAAGAAGCCGTGCATGGCCTTAATACGAAAAGGACGGGTTGCGGCCATTCCGACAGATCAGTGCCATCTGGCCGCTTCGGATGACGATACGCTTGTGATCACGCCGCATGTTCAAAATGCCGCTTATATGCATGTCGTGTGTAGAAAACCGATATGGCTGTATGATAAAGCTGCGGACATAAAGGACATTTATCAATCGGCGAAGGATGTATCAGAATACGTCATTCTTGTCTGCCGCCCCGAAGAGGAAAAGCTAGTCCGCAAATACGCTGAAGAATGGGCCGGGATCAAGCCGGGCGTAGCTACTGCCGCATGCGCGTAATATTTGGCGTGATACGGCGTAACGACAGAAGCTTGCTGCGCCTCTGGCTGATCATTTCTATGCTGGAGGGCCAAATCATGCACGCTGCTTACTCGCTTCCTTCGTCCAGTT
>JBCCLQ010000094.1:0-7427 GCA_039026795.1 Pseudomonadota bacterium | reverse complement strand
CGCTGGAATGACAAAAAAGGAAGGTTCTCATATGTCGATCAAGGGTAAAAACGCAGTTATCACAGGCTCCACCAGTGGAATTGGGCTGGGCATGGCGCAATCACTCGCCAAATGCGGCTGTAACATCATGCTGAACGGTTTCGGCGATGCGGATGAGATTGAAAAAGCGCGCAAAGACATCGAAGACACCTGCGGCGTGACGGCTTTTTATAACGGCGCGGACATGACCAAACCGGATGAAATCGAAAACCTGATCAAGGATACAAAAGACAAGCTCGGCCCCGTTGACATCCTCATCAACAATGCGGGCATTCAATATGTGTCGAAAATTGAAGAGTTCCCGAACGAAAAATGGGATGCGATTATTGCGATCAATCTGTCCTCATCCTTTCACACTATCAAACATGCCGTGCCGATCATGAAGGAACAGGGTTGGGGGCGTATCATCAACCTCGCATCCGCCCATGCGATTGTGGCCTCTCCGTATAAAAGCGCTTATGTCGCCGCCAAACATGGCATCGCAGGCCTGACCAAAGTGATTGCTTTAGAAGTGGCGCAAGACAACATTACCTGCAACGCAATCTGCCCCGGCTATGTGAAAACACCTCTTGTAGAAGGACAAATTGCTGACACTGCCAAGGCACGCGGCATTACCGAAGACGAAGTGGTGAAGGATGTGTTATTGGCCGCACAACCGACAAAGAAATTCACGGAAGTTGAACAAATCGGTGAACTCGCTTGTTTTCTGGCTTCAGATGCAGGGCAAAATATTACGGGTTCTATCCTTCCCATCGACGGCGGCTGGACAGCGCAGTAATAAACACTTTTGCTATGGCGGATACTTGCGATTTTCTAAAAACATACTATGAAGCATTAGGGGAGTTTATTCATGCTTTTTCATACGCTGAGATAAGCGTACAGGATGCAATGACTTCAATACTTGACATACCCTACAGAACTTCCCTGCCGCTTCTTCGTGGAATGGGGCTTAAACAAAAAATAGACTCTATTCGAAGCTTCTATAAAGAATACCAACTAGATATTGATCCACTTCTCGACGAAACATTATCTCAGTTAGTTCATATTTTAAATTTTAGAAATGATCTTTTACATTCAGGAGCACTATGGAATGAAGATGGAAGTATGTTTGTAGACAATCTGAATAAAACAACAAATCCCAAAAAATATAAAGAGACACCAGTATCAGTAGAGCTTCTAAGAACCATTAGCAGAGACTTGGAAAAAATTATGACCCGACTAGAAATTTACACCTATGTGAAGCTAACAAATACAGAACAGTTTGAAGCCGATAAGAAGGAAGCATCTAAAATATCATTTCAATATAAGCCTTACACAAAAAATAAATAGTAAAAGCCTGGAGAAACAAACCACGCGTATATAGTTCTTAGCATTGTAAGGTAAGCCATCATTGCTCATATCTACTTTTTATTTAGACCAAAATAGGATATAATTCCTATTATTGAAACTATGAGATTAAGGCCGTATAGTGGCCGGGAAGAGAGTTGAACACAAAAACACCAAACAAACGAACTAAAGGAAAAGTGTTATTTATCAATGGGGTACCCCACCCCTTCGGCCTCTCCCCGACCAACGAACTGAAGGATTTTTGTCCATGCCCCCACCCCCCCAAGGATCAGTAAAGATTAAGACCGTGAACCTCGCCTTACAGGGCGGCGGTGCGCATGGTGCCTTTGCCTGGGGGATCCTCGATAAATTGCTGGAGGATGGCCGCCTTGATGTCGAGGGGCTGTCCGCGACCTCCGCCGGCACGATGAACGCCCTCGCCTTCGCCCAAGGCATGACAGAAAGCGGAAAGGACGGCGCGCGAGAAAAACTGGAAAATTTCTGGCGGGAGATTTCAAAAGAAGGCGACATTTACTCCCCCGTGCGCGGAATGCCGTTTGATCGGATGACGGGCATCGGCAACGGCGAAAATCCGTTCGGCTATTTTATGTTTGATACGCTCACCCGTATCTTTTCGCCCTACCAATTCAATCCGTTTGACATCAACCCACTCAAGGATGTTCTGGAACGCTGCATTGATTTTGATGTTTTGCAATCATGTGAATGTATGAAACTGTTCATCAGTGCCACCAATGTCAAAACCGGAAAGGTGAAGGTATTTAAAACACAGGATGTGACGCTTGATGTCGCGCTGGCTTCGGGCTGCCTGCCTTTTTTGTTCAAGGCCGTGGAGATAGACGGCCAGCATTACTGGGATGGCGGATATATGGGCAACCCCGCGCTCTACCCGCTTTTTTACGACACCAAAAGCAGTGATATTGTGCTCATCAACCTCAACCCGATTGAGCGCGATGAAGTGCCAACGACAGCACCTGAGATTATGAACCGCGTGAATGAGATTTCATTTAACTCTTCACTATTGAAGGAGTTACGCGCTATCGGTTTTGTGAAACGGCTGATTGAAGAAGACATCATCAAGGATGAATATAAAAAAGATTTTAAAGACTTGTTGATCCACCCCGTGCGTGCAGACGGCGCGATGAAGGATTATTCCGTTGCCAGTAAGTTCGATACCGATTGGGGATTTTTGACGGAGCTACGCGATCTGGGCCGCGAAAAAATGTCGGATTGGTTCGATGAATTTTACGACAATATCGGCGTGCGCTCGTCCGTAGACTTAAGAGAGGAGTTTTTAGACTAGTGAGAAAAATCGGACTCATCCCATATATTTGCGGTGCGGGCGCTACGACCAGTGGATGCGAGACAGCCCCGCCTTACCTGGAACAACACGGTTTAGTGCAACATTTACGCTCACTCGGCTTAGATGTTGATTGGACACAAAGCCCTGCCGCTCTATACGCAGGCGAAAAAGGTGAAAAAGCACATCAGGATTTACCGCCGCCGGGCGATTCAGAACGCATTGACTTAACCTTGTGGCACTGCCAGAACATGAAAAAACAAGTCATAAGCGCAATTCAAAATGGTTTATATCCGCTTACAATCGGCGGCGATCATACCATTTCGGCTGGTTCGATTTCTGGTTTTGCTGATGCACATAACGCGCATGGGAAAATCGGTTTAATCTGGTTTGATGCCCATCCGGATTTAAATACCTGGACATCATCGGAGTCCGGATCACCACACGGCATGCCTGTCGCGGCTCTCACGGGTATTGGTAAAACTGTGATGGAAAAATTGGGCGTGGGGAAAACAGTGATCAACCCAGATCACCTTTTCTATATCGGCATTCGTTCTATCGATCCGGCTGAACAAACTGTGATTGATAATTTGGGCATCAAGCATTTAACAAACCGAGACGTTCAGAAAATCGGCGTTAAAGCAGCATTTAATCAAGCCTTGGACGCATTAAGCGATACGGACTATTTGATCCTGTCTTTTGATCTGGATGGGTTGCGCCCCTCAGACGTGCCAGCTGTTGGCACTCCTGTGGGTGATGGCATAGCACTCAATGACGTTCTGCCTGCTTTAGAGGCGGCACAGGGAAAAAGACGGTTTGATATGATTGAAATTGTGGAATTTAATCCGACATTACAAGGGCAAGAAACAACTTATCAGACAATAAAAAAGCTTTTGGAAACCTTGTTACAAAATCATTCAGATTGATCACTCTTCATTTTGCGAGACATCAGGAGCAAATTTCTCGATCGCTGTTGCCACAACTTGTTTAAGTTCTTCTGCAACAGGTCCTCCATCATCATCTTTCAAATTTTCTCGGAATGTAACTGCCATTACATCTATATGAGCCTGAACAATTGTTAGATGCTCTTTCATTTCCAAATCTGTTTTGAGAATAAAATCGCGCAAAGACTCTCCAAAATGTCCCATCAGGTTGTATCCAAAAGTTGTACCTAAATCCTTAATCTGATTTGCTGTATTAGACATTTTCTCAACCAGTTTAGACTTCTTTTCTGAATCGGGATCCATATCTTTTAACTCAAGCCATTCTTTTTCTAGTCCCATCAGCATACTTCTAATTTCAGTTGGATAAAGAGAAGCCATCGTTGTAACGACGGAGTTAGCGCGATCTATCGAGTTTTGATCAAGCTTTCCCGGTCCATCATTTAAACCCGCTCCAGCCTTTAACTTGAGCTTGTTGATACGATTATAAACCTCAACTTTTGGATCTTCAGAGCTGCTCATTGTTCACCTTTATCTCTTCTGCTTTGGTTTTACGCTTTTCATCACCTTTAAACTTCTGCTCCTTACGCCGTCTGTCGGGACCGAAATAATCAGGAGATTGAATATATGGGCGCGGGTAGTTGATAACGTTCAGAATTCTGGTGGCCAACGCTTCCCCGGATACAGGTTTCACGAGCGCCTCATTCGCACCGATATCTCTTGCTTTCACAATTGTATCCTTATCCGTAAAAGCACTCACAAGTATAACAGGCAGAAATTTAATTTTGTCATCTTTATTGTCACGCATCCAGCGTATGAGTTCTTCTCCATCTCCATCAGGCATCATCCAGTCTGTCAAAACAATATCAACCATTTTGGTATCAGATGAACGTGAAGCTGACAGGACTTGTAATAAACCTTTCGCCTCATCTCCACTGGAACAAACAGTAATACCGCCAACACCAAAGCTTTTCAGCATGCCTGTAATTAATTGCTGTAAAAATTCATAATCCTCGACCAGAAGAATATTAAAGGCTTTAAGGCTATATGTATTGACCGTTCCGGCACTTTTGATGTTCGACATTTATATCCTAGATTCTGTAATATTCCTGATACCATTGTATGAATTTCGGTATACCTTCTTCAATGGTTGTTTTCGGATTGTAATCTAAAAGCTCTCGACTCTCAGTAATATCAGCATAAGTTTTTGGAACGTCTCCCAATTGCATGCCATGAAAATCAATCTCGGCCTTTTTACCGGTCGTGCTTTCAATAATCTTGATGAAATCCATCAATTCTTCACTACGCGTATTACCCAAATTGAAAAGTCGGTGTGGAATCTCTTCGGTAGGTCTGTTATTCAATGCCGCAATAATACCGTCTACAATATCATCAATATAAGTGAAATCACGTTTCATCTCGCCACCATTAAAAACTGGCAGCGGCTCACCTTGCAGAATAGCTTTAGTAAAGATAAATAGCGCCATATCTGGACGCCCCCAAGGTCCGTAAACCGTAAAAAACCGTAAACCCGTTTGCGCCATACTATAGAGCCTTGCATAACTCTCGCTCAGCAGTTCTACTCCCCGCTTTGTAGCAGCATACATGGACATCGGTTGTGTTACCGGATCTTTGACAGAAAATGGCAATTTTGTGTTAGCACCATAAACAGACGAAGAGCTGGCATAAACCATATGTTCAAAATGGCCGGTATGACGGCACAAATCCATCACAACAGTATGTCCCATACTATTACTTTTTATGTATGCATGTGGGTTGGTTAGTGAATAACGCACCCCAGCTTGCGCAGCCAGGTGAAGGACGCGTTTAAACGGGCCTTTCTCTACCCACATTTTTTTCATACCGCCGATGTCGGAAATGTCGATTTTTTGAAAATCAAAACCATCATAAGATTTCAAAATCTCCAGGCGATTTTCTTTCAACGTGACATCATAATAATCATTCAGATTATCAATTCCGAAAACGCTTTCACCGGCTTCCAGAAGTTTTTTTGCAACTGAAAAACCGATAAAACCGGCTGCGCCTGTAACAAGAATGGAATCTGACATTTGTATAAATTAAACCGTTAGATATTGTATGGAAGGATCAAAATTGTGAGACCGCCACAAACCTTTGAGATCATAAAGCAAGCCATTCGGTTTTAATAGCCCTTTGATGGCAGCTTCCCCCATCTGCTGATAACTTTTATGTGAAACCGCAAGGATGACAGCATCAAAGGTCTGACCAACAGGCATATTCGCGCTGAGTTCTACGTTGTAGTGCGTTTCGACCTCTTCTGGATTCGCATGCGGGTCATGCACGATGACGTTGTGACCTGCATCGGCAAGCGTTTTGTAAACGTCGATAACCTTCGTATTGCGAATGTCGTTGATATTTTCTTTAAACGTGAAGCCAAGGATCAGGACATCTTTTTTTCCTTCACCCATTTTGCGCATCAACCTGTTCGCAAAATAAGCGCCCATCGTATCGTTGGTATGTCGACCAGCGAGAATAACTTCAGGATCATGGCCTAAATCCCGCGCGCATTGGGCTAAATAGTAAGGATCAACCCCTATGCAATGCCCGCCAACCAAACCAGGCGTAAATTTCAAAAAATTCCATTTTGTCGCTGCCGCATCCAGAACGTCATAAACACTCAAATCCAATTCATTGACGATTTTGGTGACTTCATTGACGAAAGCCACATTGATATCACGCTGCGCATTTTCAATAGCTTTTGAGGCTTCGGCTGTTTTGATATTCGCAGCCTTAAAAATATTTCCATCGTTTGTTTTGGCATAGATATCAGCAAGAATATCTGTAATTTCCGGGGTTTGCCCGGCAACAACCTTTGTAATTGTTTTAACAGTATGTTTGGTATCGCCTGGATTAATACGTTCGGGTGAATACCCCAAATAAAAGTCTGTGCCGCATTTCAACCCAGACTCTTTTTCAAGAAGAGCGCCGCAAATATCCTCGGTCACTCCGGGATACACTGTGCTTTCATACACAACGATATCGTCTTTTTTAAGTATCCCTGCGATAGACTTGCTGGCCGCTTCAACAATGCTCAAATCCGGTTTGTTGTTTTCCTCATCAACGGGCGTTGGAACCGTCACAATATAAACATTAGAATCTGCAATATCTTGCAGCTCGGATGTGAACAAACAAGAGCTGGCTCTCAATTCACCCTGTCGGATTTCACGATTCCGGTCAAAACCCTCCTTGAGCTCGTTTACACGTTCAGAATCAACATCAAAACCTGTTACGTTGTAATGAGTAGCCAAAGCCAGCGCTAAAGGCATACCGACATACCCAAGCCCGATAACAGCTATTTTGTCATAATTTATATTTTGCGGAGTCATGACAGCTATATGCATGACTATAAATGGTTCGTCAATGTGAATGCTAAAACCTGCTAAAACCTTGGTCTTACTGAACATAAGGTTCTTGACCGTGTCTACAATTCCATGTCATAGCTACCCTCGTATTACACATTATTTGCAATATTAAGACTTTTTATTATTATGACAAAAAAATCACCTCGAATAGCAGTACTTGGATGTGGATATTGGGGTAAAAATCTGGTCCGTAATTTTGCAGAATTGGGGGTTCTTACGGCCATATGCGACGACAACAAACAAACTGCCAAAGAATTATCAAAAAAATACAAAATTCCTATTCAAAGCTGGGAAACTATTCTATCAAACGACACCATAGATGGAGTTGTTATAGCAACTCCTGCGATCACACATGCCGATTTGACAATTCAAGCGCTGAAAGCTGGAAAACACGTATTTGTT